>CAYVWM010000075.1:0-10425 GCA_964455505.1 uncultured Anaerolineaceae bacterium | reverse complement strand
GCGCTGCTACAGCCAAACAGGCCATTGAACAAGGTGCGGATGTTGTGTTCGGCGCGGGCGGCAAGACTGGCAACGGTGCCTTGATCGAAACCGCAGGCGTTGAAGGCGCTTACTGCATCGGCGTGGACTCAGACCAATGGGGTACCGTACCCGAAGCGCATGCCTGCCTGGTTTCATCTGCAATGAAACTCATCACCCCTGGGGTTGTTGACCTGATCAAGATGGCAAAAGAAGGCACTTTCCCCTCCGGCAACTTCTTTGGCGGGGCTGGTTTGGCGCCCTTCCACGATTTTGACTCAGTCGTGTCCGCAGAAGTCAAGGCAAAATTAGCTGAAGCTGAAGCTGCCTACGATGCAGGTAAGATCACACTCCCGGAATAATTCCGGCACATAACCAATGTCTTTTTAGGTAGAATCAAGGCGATGCAATTGCATCGCCTTGAATTAATAAAGCGTTAGTGGAAAGGAGATTCAGCAACAGATGTCTGAAGAAACTCCCAAAAGCAGCACACTTAGAAAAATTCTGGTAAGTATCAGCGTTCCGCTTATTGCTATTGTGCTTGCGCTCCTCATTGGAGCAATTATTTTGTTGATCACCGGAGTCAATCCCCTTAGAGCCTATGCAGCTCTGGCAAGAGGTGCCTTTGGCTCCACAGTATACATTCAACGTACGCTGGAAAAAACCACCCCATTAATTTTCAGCGGTTTAGCAGTTGCCTTCGCTTTTAAGGCGGGTCTGTTCAATATTGGGGCACAAGGGCAATTACTGATCGGTGCAATTATTGCTGCGTTTGTTGGATTTACTTTCAAAGGTTTGCCCCCGGCACTGCACATCCCGATGGCACTTCTTGCAGGCGGATTCGCAGGCGCTTTTTACGGATTTATTCCTGGATTTTTACGCAGTTACACAGGCGCGCACGAAGTCATCACCACAATCATGTTGAATTATGTGGCCATCAATATTACCGACTACCTTTCCGATGGACCCTGGAAGGACGCAACCCCATCCAATATTGTTGCCCGCACCCCGCTCATCGAAGAATCAGCCCGCATTCCCTTTATCGGACCCATTCCGGTTGGATTTTTGGTTGCCATCCTGATTGCCCTGCTGATCTGGTTTATCATCAACCGCACCAACCTTGGTTTTGAAATCTCGACCGTAGGCGCAAACCCCCACGCTGCCCGTTACGCCGGCATCAGGTCACGGATTATTATGGTTCTGGCCCTGGTCATTAGCGGTTTTCTGGCAGGTCTTGGCGGTGCTGTAGAAACGCAGGGCATTGTCTACCGCTACCAACCTGGATTCAATACCGGCTTGGGTTTCGACGGTATCACGGTTGCATTATTGGGCCGCACCAATCCTTTAGGTGTCATACCGGCATCGTTATTGATAGGCGCCATGAAAGCTGGTGCCAACGTGATGCAGTTCGACGCAAAAGTGCCAAAAGAGATTATTGACGTTATCCAAAGTCTCATCCTGTTCTTTGTGACGGCAGATATGATCATCCGGTGGATTCTGAAAACACGGAAAACCGCTGTCGAAGAAGTAACCCTGACAACCAGTTGGGGGCAAAAATGACCAATAACACCGTGCGTTTACCCCTGACCAGACAGCAACAAAAATATCTGATACCCATAGTACTTGCGGTTCTGCTGTTGGTGATTGTCGTGGCCTTGTATATCTGGAATCCAGCCGTCACTCAGGCAGTGCTTGCGTCCACCATCCGCCAATCGACCCCGCTCATTCTCGGTGCACTCTGTGGGATCCTCTGTGAGAGAGCCGGCATCGTCAACATTGGCATTGAAGGCCAGATGCTTATGTCCGCGTTTACAGCATACATGGCCAACGTCTGGACCGGCAATCTGCTTTTTGCCGTGTTTGTGGGCATTCTAACCGGCGCTTTGTTAGGCTTGCTGCTGGCATTTACCTCGATAAACCTGAAACTCAACCAGATTATTGGTGGAACCGTAATCAATATTCTGGCAACAGGGCTGACCGGGTTCTTCTACCAGGTCGGCATGACGACCAAAGGAAAACTTGGTCCCATTGCCATCCCGGGTTTATCAAAAATACCCTTGCTGGGATCCGTGCTGTTCGATAACCCCCCGATTACATACATCGCCATTCTTCTGGTCGCTCTGATTTGGTTTTATCTGTTCAGAACCCCTTGGGGCTTGCGAACCCGGGCGGTCGGAGAACACCCCCGGGCTGCAGACACAGTCGGGATCAATGTCTTTAAGGTGCGTTATTGGAACACCATCGCCGGCGGCGCAATTGCCGGATTGGCAGGTGCATACCTCACCCTCGAAGCGGTGGGATCCTTTGAACGAAACATGACCAATGGACGCGGGTTTGTTGCGTTGGCGGTCATGATATTCGGTAAGTGGAATCCGCTGGGCGCATGGGGTGCAGCCTTGCTTTTTGGGTTGGCAAATGCTATCCAAACCCAGCTGCAGTTCATGGGCACGATTATCCCGCATCAGTTTATCGGTATGATCCCGTACGTTCTTACTATTATCGTTGTTTCAGGCTTTGTAGGCCGCTCACGCGCTCCGGCTGCTGAAGGCGAACCTTACGAGAAGGAGTGAACATGGAAGCCAATCCTATCCTTGAAACACGCAATATCTGCAAACAATTTCCCGGCGTTCTGGCTAATGATCACGTAAGCATGCAGGTCAACAAAGGGGAAATACTGGCAATCCTGGGTGAAAACGGCGCAGGGAAAACAACCCTCCTCAACATCATTTACGGTCTGTACAGCCAGGACAGCGGCGAAATTTACATTGATGGAATACTGTCTCCGATTAACAACCCCCACGACGCCATCAGCCACGGCATCGGCATGGTCCATCAGCACTTTATGCTGGTGCCGGTTTTCTCTGTTTTGGAAAATATCATCCTTGGTTCGGAAGTGACCAGGGGCATGTTTCTGGACAAACTCAAAGCGCGCAAAGAAATCGTTGAACTTTCCAATGCTTACGGGCTTGAAATTGATCCGGATAGCATTATTGAAGAAATTCCTGTTGGTGTTCAGCAGCGTGTGGAAATCATCAAAGCGCTCTACCGGCATGCCAGACTCCTGATCCTGGATGAGCCCACAGCCGTACTCACCCCCCAGGAGACGGACGACCTTTTTCGCATCATGCGCCAACTGCGCGACCGGGGTGTGACTATTGTTTTCATCACCCATAAACTCAAGGAAGTGTTGGAAATCGCAGACCGGATCCTCGTCATGCGGCGCGGCAAGGTCGTTGGCGAAACTTACCCGGATAAAACGAATGAAAGCGAACTCGCCAATATGATGGTAGGCAGGGAGGTTTTGCTTCAGGTAGTCAAAGGCGAAGCAAAACCTGGCGATGTCGTTCTTGAAATAAAGCATCTGACGGTAAAAGGCCAAAGCAAAATGCACACCGTCCACAATGTGGATTTGTCTGTTCGCCGCGGAGAAGTGCTCGGCTTGGCAGGGGTACAGGGAAACGGTCAGACCGAATTGGTTGAAGCGATAACTGGATTGCGAAAGTACGACGAAGGGGAGGTATTTATTGAAGGCAAACTAATGCCCGCCTACACACCCCGCGCGCTGGTAGAAAACGGCCTCGCCCACATACCGGAAGACCGGCATAAACACGGGCTGGTGCTCTCGTATCCGCTCTCAGATAACTTTGTGCTTTGCACGTATTACCAGGAACCATTTTCACACCACGGTATACGCAATAAAGATCGGATCCTCGAAAATGCCCAGGAACTCATCCAGCGCTTTGACGTCCGCACGCCTTCACCAAATCTGATTGCAGCCAACCTCTCCGGTGGCAATCAGCAAAAGCTCATCGTAGCTCGTGAACTCAGCCGTTTGGTAAAAGTGGTTATTGCCAATCAACCCACGCGCGGTCTGGATGTAGGTTCGATTGAGTACATTCACAGAACCTTGATTAGACTTCGCGATGAGGGCGCAGCTGTGTTGGTCATTTCTGCAGAGCTTGATGAGATTATGGGGCTGTCGGACAGAATCGCTGTGATGTATCGCGGAAAGATCGTGGCTACAATGGACGCCAGAAGTACTACCCGCGAAGAAATAGGGCTTCTTATGGCAGGTGCTAAAAAAGAGGCGCTTCCCGCCTGACCGATTTTTCTAAAGCAGTGGTTAAGTTGCTGGGAAAAGAAACCAGCAACTTTTTTTATTCATCCAGAATTCGATCCGGGTATTTCATCAAGATAAATTTGTACTTGGAATCAATAGATTATCTTAGGGCTGCATCTGAAGTATAGGATATAGTGGTGAAATGAGATAAATTAATCCATTTCACAATATTCTTGTTATGATAAATTGTGTAAACCATAAATCGCAAGGAGCACGGACAATGCAAAATATCACGGTAAACAACATCAGCAAACGCTTTGGGTCCACTCAGGCTGTGGATAATGTTTCTTTTGAGGTCATCCCAGGAGAAATCTTTGGGCTCTTGGGACCCAACGGTTCAGGAAAAACCACAACCATCCGCATCATTCTGGACATCTACGAACCGGACTCGGGCAGTGTTTCCATCCTTGGCGGTCCGATGAGCGAAGTCAAGAAAAACAATATCGGTTATCTGCCGGAAGAACGCGGCCTGTACCAGGACATCCCGCTCGATCGTTGTTTGGAATATCTTGCAACATTAAAAAATCTTGATGAAGCCACAGTAAAGACCAGGCTGTCTGACTACCTGGAAAAATTTGACCTGACTCAACACGCCAAGAAAAAAGTCAAGGAGTTAAGCAAAGGCATGCAGCAAAAAGCCCAACTGATAGCAACCCTCATCCACGAACCGCAGGTCATCATCATCGATGAGCCCTTCAGCGCATTGGACCCGCTCAACACCCAGTTGGTAAAAGATTTACTGATGGAACAGCGTAATTCTGGAAAAACAATCATTATGTGCACCCACCAGATGAACCAGGTGGAACAACTTTGCGACAAGTTGGTCCTGGTCGATGAGGGCAAAGTGCTCCTGAACGGCAGCCTGCAAGATGTGCGTCAGCAATTTAGCACAGATAATGTCCTTATTCAAACGTCCGACATTCTGCCAGAATCAATCCCAGGTATTGCAGAGATTCAACGGTTTAATGGGGGCTTCCGCCTGGTACCCGAAGCCGGCGTGAAACCGCCTGCGATTCTAAACAACTTGATAGGATCAGGCATTTCATTGAACGCCTTTGAAGTTGCAGTACCCTCCCTTGATGAAATATTTATCAAGGTCGTGCAGGAAGGTAATACTGAAAATGAACAAAACCTTTAAAGTTGCACTCCATGAATACAAAGGACATGTTCAGAAAAAGAGTTTCTGGATAGCGCTCCTGAGCATACCCCTTGGCATCAGCCTGGTGATGTTTCTATCGATTTATATGGCGATTTCTTCCGTTAACACGGACCCTGTCGGTTACGTGGACGAAGCAAATCTTATTGGCAAACCTCAGGTCATCAAAGAGAAATCCTTCCTATCAGACCCACAAATCCCGTTAATTCCCTTCGCAGATGAAGCCTCAGCTGAGGAAGCTGCCAAAGCGGATGAAATCCAGGCATTTTTTGTCATCCCGGAACAGTTTCGTTCCACGTATCGCCTGACTTACTATTTCAACGAACCGGTCTCAGATTACATCATCTCCGAGATCAATGCCCTCATGCGTGATAACCTGCTTAGCGGAGAAAGCATCCCCAATCTTGAGCGCATCAGTGCCCGCAATAGGATTACCCTGCAATCCCTGGACGGTACCACCACAGCCCAGGAAAATGATTGGGGCAAAGTGGTTATCCCATTGATCATCGGAATGATGTTCTTCATGGTATTGATTTTCAGTGGCTCCTATCTTCTTCAGGCTGTCGTCGATGAGAAAGAAAACCGCACAATGGAAGTCATGATTACCTCTGTTTCCCCATCCCAATTGATGGCAGGAAAGATCATCGGCAACATCAGCGTCGGTCTTACCCAGATCCTGGCCTGGGTACTGCTTGCGGGCATTGCCCTGATTGTGTTTCGCAGCAGGCTTCCATTCCTGCAGGATCTCCAGATCTCGTGGCCTTTTCTTCTTGTCAGCATAGCCCTGTTACTCCCGGCTTTTGTTACTACATCAGCTTTGATGGCAACGCTGGGGGCAACAGTAACGGACACCCAGGAAGCGCAATCCGTAACCGGGTTGATTACCCTCCCAACTCTGCTGCCCTACTACGTGCTAACCCCTATCATGATGAATCCCAACGGCACAGTTGCCAGGGCGCTCAGTTATTTTCCATTGTCCGCACCTGTAGCGATGTCCTTACGGATGGCATTTGGAAAGGTCCCCACGGCTGAGATCATCCTGGTTTTTGTTATTATCGTTGCCTTTGCAGTGCTATCAGTCTGGTTGGCAGGCAAAGCATTCCGCATGGGTATGCTGCAGTACAGCAAACGTATCCCCCTCAGGCAGCTATTCCAAAAGGAGGCTAACCATGAATAAAACCTGGTCCGTCCTGAAGCATGAACTGATCAATACCATCGGAAGGCGATCCTTCATCCTGTTATTGATTTTGGTGCCGCTAATCCCAGCGCTTGTGCTTGGCGTTTTGGGATTGCTGAATGATAACCAGACGCAAAGTTTTCAGGAGATTTTCGTACAGGAAGCAGCAAACCCTCTGCCTATAGGCGTAGTGGACGAGAGCGGTGTCATCCGTGAGTATCCGGAATGGATCACGAATTCTGAACTGATCCCTGTGGAAAATGAAGCTGTCGCCCGTCAAAAAGTAGCTGAAGGAAAACTTGAAGGGTTCTATATCATTCCCCAAGATTACCTTTCAAGCGGGCAGCTTACCCTGGTAAAAAAAGAGGTTAACCCACTGACCGGATTTGTACAAACCAACACCATAGACCAGCTGCTGGACTACAACCTGATGGGAGCAGACGCAGACCTCTACAGGAAATATACGAACACAGCTGAATTTACTTATGAGGAGTTGGAACCTGGCATCAGCGATACCCGCGACCCCAATGACATGGGCAATTTCTTCCTCCCCTATGCTGTTATCCTATTTTTCTACATAACAATCTTCACTTCTTCTTCGATGATCCTAAAAGTCGTCACAAAAGAAAAGGAAAACCGCGTAATAGAGGTCTTGCTCTCCTCTTTGAAACCAATACAGATGTTTGCAGGTAAGATTTTGGCATTGGGTATAGCGGGGTTGCTGCAGGTTGCAGTTTGGTTTGGATCTGCGGTACTCCTGATGCGGTTTGGCGTACTAAAATTAAATTTCCCCATAAGTCTCCAATTGCCCGTCTCAAGTTTCTTCTATGCAATTCCCTTTTTCCTGTTGGGATATGGCATTTACGCCACCCTGATGGCTGGAATCGGTGCAATGGTACCCAACCTTAAAGAAGCTAATCAGTCAACCTTTGTGTTAATCCTGCCTTTGCTTTTTACCATGATCTCGATTAACAACATTGTCCAGGAGCCGCACGGTTCGCTATCAACCATACTCAGCTTATTCCCACTGACCTCCCCAGTAGCCATGATGGCACGCATTGTGATTGGCAATGTGCCGGTCTGGCAGATAATCCTTGCGTTTGGATTGCTTATTCTGACCCTGCTCCTCCTCGTCCGAAGTGTGTCTAATCTGTTCCGGGCGCAAACGCTTCTGACCGGAACGAAATTTTCGGTCAACGCCTATCTGAAAGCGCTTTTTCAGCGGTAAGCAGACTTATCAATGTACAAAGCCCTGATGGTAAAGCCTCAGGGCTTTTTGGGCTTTCCGGGCTTGGTGTTAAACTTGCAACCAATTCTTAAAACCTGTCACTTCTGGAGGTGATAGGTTAAAGCGACGTACTTAAAAAGATAGGTGATATGTTGAAAAATCGCTATTTGCTTGTACTTGCTGTAATTACATTAGCCCTGGCTGGCTGCAATCTGCCCGCTGCCACCCCAACCGACCAACTGTATATGCTGCGTACAGCTGCAGCTGAAACCGTCGCGGCAATGTCAACCCAGGCACATCAGGACCAAGCCACACCTACACAAGCTTTCGTCCCTACCTCCACAGCTCTTGCTCTGCCAAGCCCAACACCGTTAGGAATAACGCCCGGTCCGGAACTCTCCCCAACCGCCACAGCCAACTTACCTTGTGACCAGGCTTCCTTTGTGTCAGAAACCATTCCGGATGGAACCCAATTCTTTCCAGGCTCTACTTTTACCAAAACATGGACACTGCGCAATGCAGGCTCCTGCACATGGACGCCAGACTACGAAGTGGAATACACCAGCGGCAATCTGCCTGACATTCTCACCTATCAACCGCTAACGAGTGGTCTCGTTGCTCCAGGAGAAACTGTCACCTTTTCACTGGCCCTCACAGCCCCAGAGCAAGCAGGGAATTACCGGGCAGATTTCAAACTCCGCAATGCCGAAGGCAAAACTTTCAGTTTCAAAGACCCTGAACAGACTTTTTGGGTGAACATGACCGTTAGTTCTGGCGAATATAATCTGGCAGAAAATTTCTGCGCTGCAGACTGGACCAGCAGAGCTGGAACCCTGGTATGCCCTGGAACTGACGCTAACAACGACGGTTTTGTTTATGCAGATCCAGCACCTATTCTTGAAAATGGCTACCAGGATGACGAATTGGCTCTCTGGATCGCCCCGCAGAAAGACCCCAATGGATACATTCGCGGCACATTTCCTGGGTTAAAGCTTCCAAGCGGGATGAAGTTTGAAGCCGTCATCGGCTGCGCATCAACGGCACCCAATTGCAGCAATACCATCACCTTAGCCTATCGGGAAGGCAGCGCCGCCATGCAAATTCTGGAAACCTGGAATGAAATTGCTGATAACGCTTTCCACAAGGTGAGTGTAGACTTGGGAGACCTGGCAGGCAGAAACATTCAACTTATTTTGCAGGTCGATTCCCACGGAGAATCTCAGGGAGACCCGGTACACATTCTGCACCCCGTTATCACACCCTAAATCCCTATTTTGTCTTTAGAGAACCCAAAAAGCTTGCAATAAACAGGCTGTTTAACGATGGTCCACCTTCTTAAACACCTCTGAAAATTTTCCAGTGCAAAGCAGAGTAAAATTGCTACCATGAACCCATCCAATCTGATATATCTCGACTATAACGCCACCACCCCCATAGCCAGGGAAGTGGCAGATGCCATGCAGCCCTTCCTTTATGGTTTCTATGGCAATCCATCCAGTATGCATGTCTACGGCGCACAGACGAAACTTGCAGTGGAAAAGGCACGTGCTCAGGTTGCGGACTTGCTTGAGTGCGCAGTTGAAGAAGTCATCTTTACCAGCGGCGGAACGGAGAGCAACAACTACGCAATCAGGGGCGCCGCCTACGCCAACCAACACCGCGGCAAGCATATCATCACCAGCGCAGTAGAACACCCTGCCGTGCTTGAAGTTTGCAGGTACCTGGAAAAGCAGGGGTTCAGCATAACAACACTGCCCGTTGACCGTTACGGCATGGTAAACCCAACGAATTTAGAGCAAGCAATCAGACCAGATACGATTCTGGTTAGCATCATGCATGCCAACAACGAAGTAGGAACAATCCAACCAATTGCCCGCCTGGCAGCAATAGCCCACGCCGCGGGTGCGCTTTTCCACACCGATGCCGCCCAATCTGTCGGAAAAATCAGGGTTTCTGTCAAGGCGTTGGATGTTGACCTGCTGTCCATCGCAGGGCATAAGCTTTACGCTCCCAAAGGGATCGGTGCGCTCTATGTGCGCAGCGGGATTGCCCTGGAAAAACTGATGTTTGGCGCTGACCACGAATCCAATCGCAGACCAGGAACGGAAAATGTGCTTGAAATCGTTGGCTTGGGCAAAGCCTGCGAAGTGGCTGCACGCGATCTGAACGCCAATGCCAATGCGTATTTAAAGACCAGAGACCAACTCTTTCAGGGAATTAGCGACGGTCTGCCGCCGGATAGCTTTGTGCTCAACGGGCATCCTGAAGAACGGCTGCCCAATACCCTGAGCCTGGGTTTCCGCAAAATCGAAGCCAACACACTGCTATCAGAGATTAGCGATCAGGTTGCTGCCTCTGCCGGGGCTGCCTGCCATTCTGATAAAGTTGACCTTTCGCATGTGTTGGTTGCCATGCAAGTTCCGACCGAATATGCTATGGGTACGCTGCGTTTCAGCACGGGCAGAGACAACAACCCTGACGAAATTGACCGGGCAGTCACTATCATTACAACGGCTGTGAAGCGTTTGCTTCCGCAAACCGATCAACCTGCTCAAGTAACAGGGCAAGATGCAAACATCAAGCTCACCCATTACACGCAAGGTCTGGGATGTGCCTGTAAACTCAGACCCCAGGCACTGGAAAAGATACTTGCACACATGCCAGTCTCAACAGACCCCCGTGTACTGGTGGATGCTTCCACTTCGGATGATGCTTCTGTTTATCAA
>CAYVWM010000074.1:0-10467 GCA_964455505.1 uncultured Anaerolineaceae bacterium | reverse complement strand
TTTGTGCTGCACCCCTATACCCGGTCTGTCGGGAACCTGCACCAGTCCATATGAGTCTATCAGCATCCCCTGAAATGGATCGTTGATTACCAAAAGGGATGAATCCAGGTCCAGCCAATCCGCGAAACCGGACAAATGGGACATTGCAGTAATCCCAATAGCTGTTTCGATCATACATCCAAGCATGATTTTTAAGCCATGCTCACGCGCGCGGTGGATCATCTTGAGCGTCGGTCCGATCCCCCCGGTTTTCATCAATTTCAAGTTGATCCCCCCTATGCCCGCTGCTGCCAATCTGTCGACATCTGCAAAGGTCTGCACTGACTCGTCTGCAACAATTGGAATGCTTGTTTGCTGTTGGAGTTGACCCATCCCGGCAAGGTCATCTTTCGCAAGAGGCTGCTCTAATAATTCCAGCCCAATATTTTCGAGCTCACCCAGACAAGCAAGTGCTTCGTCATAGTTCCAGCCAGCGTTTGCATCCACAAAAAGCCTGGCATCTGGACGTGCAGCACGAATAGCCCTCAGGCGCTCCATGTCCTGTGGACCACCCCCAAGCTTGACCTTGATAATTGGGTAATCTTTTATCATGGCAGCAGTTACTGCCATGGACTCAGGCGTATCAAGAGAGATAGTATAGCTGCTCGCTTTAGGCTTAGGTCTTGGTAAATTCATGGCCTTCCAGAGGGGCAATCCTTCCTTTTTGGCAATACGATCGTGCAAAGCCAGATCTATTGCACACCGGGCGGGAGCAGGTCCTTCCGGATCAACCCACTCGAAAATTTGCTCAAAATGCTCTGGTAAATCGAGATTCCTGTTGGACACCCTGCGCCAAGAGTCCTCAAGGGCTGCATCAGAAATCCCGTAATAAGGGGGGATTGTCCCCTCACCCCAGCCCTCGTCTCCATTAATGCGCACCCAATGGGCGATTCGTTCTTCGCTGGATCCGTAGGACAACCGGAATGGCGTTCGCAACCTGAGCGTGATCTTTTCCCAGCTTAACATGTCGATCTCTCAAGCGGAAACATTGATGTTACTTTCGCAGATATGCTAAAAATTTATCAGGCAAAGTGACAGGCAACGAAATGATTCGGGACAATTTCGCGGTATTCCGGTTCTTCCTTAAAGCAGCGCTCCTGGGCAATTGGGCAGCGGGTATTGAAATTACAACCACTGGGCGGATTAAAAGGGCTTGGAATGTCCCCTTTAAGGATAATACGCTGCCTGTTCCTGGCTTTTTGCGGATTGGGAATGGGCACCGCAGACATCAGGGCTTTGGTATAAGGATGCAGTGGATGCAGATAAATCTCATTTCTGTCCGCCAGTTCCATGATCTTACCCAGATACATCACTGCCATACGGTTGCTGATATGCCGGACCATACTGAGATCGTGGGCAACAAATATGTATGTCAGCCCAAGACGGCTTTGCAGTTCCTCCAACAAATTAACCACCTGTGCCTGAATACTGACGTCCAGCGATGAGATCGGTTCATCACAAATTACCAGGTCTGGATTGAGCGCCAGTGCACGGGCTATGCCAATTCGCTGACGCTGCCCGCCTGAAAATTCATGCGGATAGCGATTCACAAAGTCGGGATTTAGACCGACAAGCTTGAGCAATTCCTGAACCTTTTCCCTTTTTTCCTGCTTGTTTAATGCAGTATGAACATCTAATGGGGCTGAAATAATAGAACCGACCGTCATACGTGGATTTAAGGATGCATAAGGATCCTGAAATATCATCTGCATCCGACTGCGTATTTTCCGAAGGTCATTTTCTTGGAGGGTATCCAGACAAATATTCTCAAACCGTATTGTTCCTTCGTAAGGACGGTACAACTGCAAAATTGTCCGTGCCAGCGTCGTCTTGCCGCAGCCAGTTTCTCCAACCAGACCCAGCGTTTCGCCGCTATATACATCTAAACTGACATCGTCCACTGCTTTGTTGATTTTGGCTTTCCGTTCAAAAATACCTTTGGAAGCAACAAAATGTTTTTTTAAGTGGGATACCTCTACCAGTTTTACAGGATTTTCGTTCAATTTGCACCTCCGGTCCGGGACTCCGCATACTGGGCATTTATTTCCCTCCAGCGCCAGCAAGCAACAACATGCTCATCGATACCAGTATTTTCCAGTTCAGGGCGCTCATCCCGGCAGCGGTCCTCGCGATAGTTACAGCGCACATAGAACGGGCAGCCGCTGGGCAGATCGATCAGGTCAGGCGGCAGACCGGGAATCGAGACCAGGCGTGTGCCTGGTGCTTCGTCAATGCTTGGCAGT
Source organism: uncultured Anaerolineaceae bacterium (assembly GCA_964455505.1). Classification (GTDB taxonomy): domain Bacteria; phylum Chloroflexota; class Anaerolineae; order Anaerolineales; family Anaerolineaceae; genus Mesolinea. The sequence goes on along the minus strand of CAYVWM010000074.1, from coordinate 8,185 downwards.
GACCCTAACAGCCCCATGGTATAAGGATGCAGTGTGTGGTTATAGATATCTCCAACTTTTCCGCGCTCAATGACATAGCCGGCGTACATTACATTAATTTTATGGACCATCTCTGCAACAATGCCTAAATCGTGGGTGATCCACATCACAGCCATACCCAATTCTTTTTGCAGTTTAATAACCAGTTCAATAATTTGCGCCTGAATGGTGACGTCCAATGCCGTGGTGGGTTCATCTGCAATCAACAATTTTGGATCGCAGGAAAGCGCCATAGCAATCATAGCTCTCTGGCGCATACCGCCGGAAAATTGGTGAGGATAGATATCCAACCTTTTTTTGGCATCAGGTATCCCAACCAGGTTCAACAATTCCACTGACCGTTCTCTGGCTTGTTTTCTGTTCATATTTTTATGTAACATTAAAGCTTCGCAGATCTGAAAACCCACCGTGTAAACAGGATTCAGGGAAGACATCGGATCCTGAAATACCATAGCGATGTCCCTGCCCCTCACCTGGCGGATTTCTCTGTCAGATAGTTTAAGCAAGTCCCTGCCCTCAAACCAAACTTCTCCTGCTGCTATTTCCCCGGGTGGGATCTGGATAAGGCGCATGATGGAGAGCGCATGCACACTCTTTCCACAACCGCTTTCACCAACTACCCCCAAAATTTCCCCCCGATCCATAGTGTAGGAAACCCCATTGACTGCCTTAACAATGCCGTCCTGGGTATGAAAGCGGGTTTTTAGATTGTTTATTTTCAGTAAAGGTTCCATTATTTACCTGTTTAATCCTGATATTCTGCAATTCACAGCCGAATTTTAGGGTCAAGGGCATCGCGTAAACCATCGCCCAGCAGATTAAATCCCAATACGCTGAACATAATCGCCAAACCCGGGAAGAGCACAGCCCACCATGCCCCGCTGGAAAGATACTTATACGAGTCACCTAGCATCGCTCCCCATTCAGGCTCTGGAGGAATGGCACCCAGCCCTAAAAATCCAAGTGCAGCTGCGGAGAGAATAGCATTGGCTAATCCCATGGTGGATTGCACTATGATCGGTGAGAGAATGTTGGGCAAAATATGCTTGAACAGTATCCTGCCGTGACCTTCGCCTACGGACTGTGAAGCCAATACGTATTCTTTTTTACTGACCGACAACACTGCAGACCGGGCTAACCGGGCGTAGATTGGTATATTGACCACACCAATGGCAATCATCCCTTTTTCAAGTCCGGGGCCTAAAAATGCTACAATGGCAATTGCCAGCAGATAACTCGGGAAGGATAAGATAATATCCATCACGCGCATGATGATGTTTGAAAAAACTTTTCCTTTTACTGGCTCTGCAATAATTACCCCAATTCCCAATCCAAGCAATCCGCAAACAAGCGCTACCAATGGCGCAACAATCAAACCAGATATTGCACCAATAATTAAACCAGCAAGAGCGAATGCCAAGCGGCGCCATTTCTTACCAGTCAACTTTGGATCGAGCAAAACACTGGCTGCTCCCAATGCACCAAAGAGCACTAACTGAAAAGGTTGATTTGCAACCCAGGAAGGCATAATACCCAACAGCAACCCGAGCGTTACCATCAAGAGTATCTTTTCCTTAAAATTCATTTCAAAACTCTCAAAGAAGCCGGCAAACAAACCAAGGATACAGCCTATAGAAAGAGAGATCGAAACGGCCACAATGCCAACCCTGAGGGAATTCCATCCACCGTGAACAACCCGCCTGAAAATATCCCTGCCTAATTTGTCGGTTCCAAACAGATGAATCTCAGGATTCTCTTCAGACTTGGTAACGCTTGGCGCCAACAACTTGGAGCTGTAGCTCAAATCCATCTTGGGTTCGTATTCCCAAAAGAAATGTGCGCCTATTGCAGACAGGACAAAAACTGCAACAACAATCAGGCCGAGCATGGCTGTTCTGCTGGATTTCATCCTCCGCCATGCATCCAACCATAGAGAACGATGTTCTCTTACTGCAAAATCAATAAGGACTTCTTGTTCAGTACTATTTTCTGTCATCGTTAGGTCCTTATTCATAGGTAATCCGGGGATCAAGAAGCGAGTAAGAAAGATCCACCAGCAGATTAACCAATAAGAAAATGATTGCGATCAACAACGTCACACCTTGCACAATCGGGTAGTCTCTGCCCAAAATGGAGTCGTACACCCATTTTCCAATTCCAGGCCAGGAAAAAATGGTTTCGGTGAGCACCGCTCCAGCTAAAAGCGATCCGACCTGAATACCAATGATGGTGATGACCGGTAAAAATGCGTTTTTAAGGGCGTGCCTGTAGAGCACAATTCTATTGGAAAGCCCTTTAGCAGAGGCTGTCCGGATGTAATCTTCCTGCAATACATCCAACATGCTTGAACGGGTCATTCGGGTGATGATAGCTGTAGGAATGGTAGCAAGTGAAACTGCCGGCATGAGGATGTGTTTAAGAGCATCAACAAAACCCACCCAATTTCTGGTCAGAAGACTGTCCAAAAGGAGCAGATTAGTGATTGGCTCAATGGTTATCCCTGTGCTCAGGCGGCTGCCTGTTGGCAGCCACTTTAGCATCACGGCAAATAACATGATTTCCATAATACCCAACCAAAAGATAGGAATGGAAACGCCTATCAAGGAACCCACCATGGTAAACCCATCCAAAAACGTATTCCTTCTGGACGCCGAGGCTATCCCAATCGGGATCCCAATAAGCATTGCCAGCAGCATGGAAAGAACAGCCAGTTCCAGCGTAGCTGGGAAACGCTCCTTCAACGTTTCAGCAATCGGAATGCGGCGGTGGATCGATTCACCAAGGTCAAAACGAAGTAATCGGGAAAAATAGCGTACATATTGGCTGTCGAAGAATCCTGGTAAATTCCCCTCTGTTAGGGCATCTCTATCCAGGAAAACCGGACGGTCGAGCCCCCATTGTTCCCGAATTCTGGCAACATTCTCTTCAGATGCATGCTCACCCAACATCGCAACAGCCGGATCACCTGGGATCAGACGTTGAAACAGGAAGATTACCAGGGTAACCCCGATCAGGGTGGGTAATACGGAAATTAAACGGCGCAGTATGTACTTGCCCAAGTGTGCCTCTCTTCTTCAACTATGGAATGGGGGCGGTTTTACAACCGCCCCCCTGTTTTTTCCCTGCGAACAATTAAGCGATCAAATGCTTTCCAACTACAATTTAGTCTGCAAATGACACGTGCTCAAAGTTTTCTGCACCAACAGGCTGTGGAACGTAGCCCAGGACTTTTGCAGAAAGGATTAATGGGGTGTTGTTATGTCCCAACCAGATGCGGGCGACATCATCGTGCAGCATCTTTTCAGCTTCACGATACAGTTCAGCACGTGCTTCGGGATCGGGAATGGTCACTGCTTCGTCCAGTAAATCAGCAAGGGCAGCATTCTGGATCCAGCCTTCCTGGGGCTGTGGTTCCTGGGCATTTCCGAAGAAGTAACCGAGGAAGTTATCGGGGTCGCCGTTATCGCCGCCCCAACCAAGCATGTACAGACCCATCAGCAGACCATTGCGTCGAGCGCCAAGATAGGTTGGCCAGTCACCTTCCAACACCAGTTCAACATTGAAGCCAGCAGCAGTCAGATTGGCTGCCATGCCCTCACCAATCTCCTTCGGCGATGGGAAATAGAAACGGGTTACAGGCATGTAGTACAGGCGCAGCGGGATCTTCTGACCCGCAGTATAAACAACATTGCCTTCCGCATCCGGGACATCTTCTGCGATGGTAACTTCACTCAGCCCATCGGGGAAACCAGCTTCGGCCAGTAAGGATTTGGCGAGTTCAGGATCATAGGCAAAATCTTCGAGTTCTGCATTGTGACCTAGAAGTAAAGGCGGAAGGAAGTTTGTAGCCACAGAACCATACTTACCAAAGAAGTTGGAAATCAAGCCTTCCTTGTCAATGGCATGGGCAACTGCCTGACGCACGCGTACATCCTGGAATTCCAAAATTTTGTAGTTAAAAGCAATATAGCTGGTATTCAATGCCGGCCGGGTCAGAACTTGCAGTGTGGGATCGGATTCTGCAGTGGTTAAGTCTTCCACAACAGCCTGTTCCAATGCATCAATGTCACCAGCCTGTAGAGCCAGGAAGCGAGCAGAGTCATCAGGGATGACACGGATGACCACATTCTTCACTTTGGGGGCATCCTTCCAATAATTTTCGTTGGCTACCAGGACAATTTCGGTCCCTTCTTCCCAGGAGACAAACTTATACGGACCGGTCCCTACACAACCGCCAGTTGGGGTTCCGTAGGCTTCGCCAGCAGCCTGAATAGCAGCCGGGCTTGAAATTGCAAACATATCCATCGCCAGATTGGCAAGGAAAGGAGCCATTGGAGAACTTAAAGTAAACTCAACGGTAGTTGCATCAACTGCCTTAACTTCAGTGATAATGCTGGCATCATCAAAGCCACCCCACATAGCCTCATAGTATTCAAATACCTGGCTGGGGAAGTGGTAGGGATTGTCAGTAAAACGCCATCTTTCAAAATTGAATACCACAGCTTCAGCGTTGAAGTCTGTTCCATCATGGAACTTGACGCCTTCCTGAAGCATGCATGTCCAAACTGTGGCATCCTCATTGGCTGTACATTCTTTTGCCAGCGATGGAATTGGTGTGGTTGTACCCAGGTCAAACGCATAAAGGGTATCCAGAACCTGGCCGGTTACCCGGAATGATTCTCCATCAGTAACAAGACTGGGATCCAACTGGACCGAATCAGCACCTCGACCAAAAATAAAGGTGTCCTTAGCTTCGACGACGGGTTCCGCGGGAGCCTCAGTGGGTTCTTCAACAACAGGCGCTTCGGTGGCTGCTGGTTGACTGCAGGCAGACAGGACCATACTGAGCACGAGTAATAGCCCAAATATTGTAAAGATTGCCTTTCTATTCATTTTTTCTCCTCTTGTGATTCATTTGGTTGGCGGGTAAACGTACTAATAAGATAGTATTTGCAGGGAAACCTCCTTATTTGGTTGGGAAACAATCTAATTTTACACGATTTTGAGTAAAACACTAAAATATCGAACAAATCGGGTATTTTTACGATTAAACCACAAAGTCTTTAGGGAATTGTTAACATTACTTAAAGAATTATTTATGTGAGTGAATTGACTGAGTTACGTTTTTGATAGTTTACATGTATGCAAGAATAGCCACCATTGGACAATATAAAAACGGTGTTGTGGATTTAACTTAGACACTTTGAAAAGAAAAACACCCTTGCGGGTGTTTTTATGGGTGGTATAGGACTCGAACCTACGACCTTTGCGATGTCAACGCAACGCTCTAACCAACTGAGCTAACCGCCCAAAGTGTAGGCATTATACACGAGCCCAATAAAATTGGCAAGCAATTTTATGACAACTGTCTACCCAGAAAAATTGCTTCCTCTTCTCAAAAAACGACTCACGGCACACAGCGAATTCGTTTATCACGAGGGGTACGTCACCGCTTTTACCCCCCTGCTGACTTGCACTTTTTCCCGCCGCCCTGGTTTGGTAATCTTCAATTTCTAATAAAAGTCTCCAAATTCTCTTTGGTGCAGTATAATCAAGCTGATCATAACGAACGGAGCAAAGAACTACCTGACAACCCGAATATTCATGATCACGATCAAACCTTTTCAAACATTCGTTAATCCCCTCGTTTATCAACCAATTAAAAAGGAGACGCTATGAGTCACATGTTTATACCTGGGCCAGTGGATGTTGCAGAAGAAATCATGCAAGCCATGACCCACCCCATGATCCCCCACCGCAGCACGGAATTCAATGAACTTTTCCGCCGCACAGGTGAAGGCATGAAAAAAGTTTTTCTCACCGAAAACCGGGTTTTCCAACCCCCAGCTTCTGGGTCGGGCATGCAGGAAGCTGCCATGCGCAACCTGGTCCAAGAAGATGTTCTTGTGTTGGTAAATGGAGCCTTTGCTGACAGATGGTACAAGGTAGCTGTTGCCAACGGAAAGAATACGGACAAGTTGGATGTGCCTTGGGGAGAAGCCCATACTCCCGATATGCTCCGGGAAGCGCTCAAAGCTAAACATTACGAAGCAGTGGCCATCGTTCACAACGAGACCTCAGTTGGCGTTGAGAACCCTCTCAAAGACCTTGCAGCAGTGGTCCACGAAGATAGCCCCGATACCCTGGTCTTGGTGGATGCAGTCTCTTCCCTGGCAGGCGCAAAGATCGAAACAGATGCTTGGGGTCTCGATTTTGTTCTGACTTCCTCACAAAAGTGCCTTGCCCTGCCCCCTGGCATGTCCTTTGCGGCAGTTTCGGACCGGGCAATGGCAAAAGCAGAGACGGTCACCAATCGGGGATGGTATTTCGACCTGCTGTTGTACGAAAAACACCGCATCAAAGATTCCACTGCCATGACCCCTTCAATGTCAATTATCTATGGGTTGGACAAACAGCTTGAGCGCATTTTTGCTGAAGGCTTGGAGAACCGCTTTGCACGCCACGCAGCCATGGGAGAGCGCGTACGGGCCTGGATGGAAGCCCACGACATGCCCACCCTCGCAAAACAGGAGTATTGCTCCAAGACTGTCTCTACTATCCGCAATACCCGCGAGATAGACATTGGCGCTTTGAACAAATTCCTGCTCACCAAGGATATGCGCATTGCGAATGGCTATGGCGATCTGAAAAACAAGACATTCCGAATCGCACACATGGGTGAAACAACCCTGGACGACATCAACGCACTGTTGGATGCCTTCGAAGAATTTCTAAAGATCGTTTAATTGTTTAGGTTATGCTTTGAGACCTGGAGTGTTCTATAATAACTCCAGGTTTTTTATTGGAGCACACCATCATGAATGACTTTATTGTCGAGATTGAAAAACTTGTTTATGGCGGAGAAGGCCTCGCCCATCTGCCTGATGGCAGGGCAATTTTTCTACCATTTGTGCTGCCTGGAGAAACGATTCGCGCAAAAGTACGCCAGGACAAAGGCCGCTATGTTCGGGCTTTTCCAGTTGAAGTGCTCCATCCATCCCCCTTGCGTACTCCCGCGAAGTGTGAACACTTTGGAAGTTGCGGCGGCTGCCATTACCAGCACATGGACTATGCCTCCCAACTTTCAATTAAATTGGAAATACTGCACGATCAATTGGAGCGCATTGGGGGATTTGCCGCACCCCCTATTTCAGGCATCACCCCCAGTCCCCAAAGTTGGTACTACCGCAATCAGGTGCAGTTTCACCCCAGCGCTTCTGGTAAGCTAGGTTTCAAGGACATTGGCGGTGAGCAGACTCTGGAAATCAACCAATGCCATTTACCAACACCAGGATTGTGCGACCTGTGGAAACAAATTGAACTGGACCCCGAGACAACTCTGAACCGCATCAGCCTGCGCGAGGACAGTTTTGGAGAACAAATGCTGGTCTTTGAAGGTACGGAACAAGGCGGACTGGATATGGAAGTGGAACTTCCGGTTTCTGCAACCTACCTGAATCCAGATGGGAGTACGCTCAACCTGGCAGGGGACGACGCCCTGAATTTCACCGTCCTGGGGAAAGCCTTGCAGGTCTCCCCCGAGTCTTTTTTCCAGGTGAACCTGCCCGTAGCAGAGAAAATGGTGGAATACCTGCTTTCCAATCTCCCCATCGAAAAGGACCTCTCCATCCTTGAGCTTTACAGCGGCGTGGGGCTTTTCAGTGTTTTTCTCGCTGAGCACGTCCGCGACCTGACAGCTATCGAGAGTGCCCCTTCTGCCTGTTACGACTTTGCTGCCAACCTGGATGCCTTTGAGAATGTCAGCCTTTACGAAGGCGCAGTTGAACAGCTGCTCCCAGCCCTGGTTAGCGAACTGCCAACACCAGATCTGGTCGTTCTGGATCCTCCGCGTTCCGGTTTGCACCCCAAAGCGCGGGACGCCGTCCTGCAATTGGCCGGCGAGAACATTATTTACATCAGCTGCGACCCAAGCACCCTCGCGCGTGATCTAAAGACCTTGTGCGCAGGTGGTTACCAACTTCAGGATATCCAAGCCTTTGATATGTTCCCACAGACATATCATGTCGAGACTATGATAGAGCTACGAAGAACTCAACGAGTAACTTCGTAGAAATCCTCCGATTTAAGCACTATATTCAGAAGATTTATTTCATTCCAGAAGGTAAAAACTACCGAAACAAGGTTA
>CAYVWM010000073.1:0-10484 GCA_964455505.1 uncultured Anaerolineaceae bacterium | reverse complement strand
GGGTATTACGCCCCCAGTGCGCCGGGTTTATACGGCGAACTGATGGTGACCGCCCGCATCCTGGCACAGGGCTATTACGGCTGGCGTGAAGGCACGCTTTTTTCACTGACCTTTATCGACGACAGCACCGCCCAGATCCATCCGGCCATGAACGCCGGCAGCGCGGCAGTTCAAAATCTCTTTGCTGCCCTTCACAAACCGGCTGATTTCTTGCAAGCCCTGCACGGAGAAAATGGTTTTACCCAGCGTTACCAACTCATTTTTGGTGACGCATGGAGCAGGTCTGCGCAGCTGGGTGCGCTGCTGCCCCCCGATTTGACCCAACCTGAACTAACACTGCCTTTTATGCCGGGGCTCACCTGGGCGCTTACAGGCGGTCCACACAAAGCCTGGCAGACCGGCACACCGCTTGGCGCGCTCGATTTTGCCGCTAAAACAGGGCAAAAAGGCTGCATCGTTTCCTCCGCCTGGGCGACTGCTGCAGCCCCCGGATTGGTGGTGCGTAGCGCCGAAGGCGCTGTGGCAATTGACCTGGATGGGGATGGCGACGAGGGCACAGGCTGGGTGTTGGTTTATATGCACATGGCACCGGAAGGCCGCATCCCTGCCAGCAGCTGGGTCAATCTGAACGATCCCATTGGTCATCCCTCCTGTGAAGGCGGGATCTCAACCGGTTCGCACCTGCACCTCACCCGCAAATATAACGGGGAATGGCTGGCAGCCGACGGCCCCGCACCCATGATCCTGGATGGCTGGCAGGCTTACACGGCAGATAGTTTCTCACGCGGCCGCCTGGTGCGCGATGGTGCTGTGGTGCTTGCCAATCCCAACGGGGAAAGCGAATCCTGGATCACCCGGGACAACTAAACCAACTGCCTGCAAAATCGGAAACAATCTATGGAGTAACTACCCGGGCAGAGGGCGCTGGCACTTTGCGGTCTTTTTTCCAAAACCAAAAATAGTACATCCCTACGGAAACCACGTAAAAGAAAATGGTAGCCCAAAAAGAGGGCCCAAAGCCATAATTAACCTGGAAATAGCCGCTGATGGTGGGGCTGAACGCCCAGCCAAAGTGATGCGCCATGCTGGTAAGGCTGGCAACCATGGCACGGGATTCCGGGTCGACCTGTTCCATAACGTAGGTAGAGTAAACCGGGGAGCTCATGTTCATCAGCACCAGGCGCACGTAATAGGCCACCGCTGCAAATCCAAATAGCGGGGAGAAGCCTAACATCACCAGGAAGGGTATCGAAATGCCCTGGGTGGCTACCACCACCTGGATCTTACCGTAGCGCTCCGCCAGGGCAGGCGCTAACAACAAACCTATGCCCATCGCCAGGGATCCCCAGGCAAACATGATCCCGATCGACGCATCCGAGAGCTTGTGCACATTGCGGAAAAAAACGTTCATGAAAGGCATGATCATGCCGGCGCCAATGGAAGTGAGCAGTAAAGGAATGATAAGCTTGCTCAATTTGCCGGGATTCTTGCGCATATAGGAAATCGGTGCAAAAATCGAACGCTCGGACCGGGCAAGTCTCAAACGCGTGATCATGAAGTTGGGAATGAGCGACAGCCCCACTCCAATGGCTATCACCCCCAAAGACCAGCCGTAAGCGGTGGAACTGAGCGGGCTGACTGCCATGGACGTTGCAATCCAGGTGGGCAGGTAGCCGCCCACCCATTCACCAACCGATGTGGCGGTCATGCGCAGGCCGGAGCTGAAACTGAACAGGTAGGTGCGTTCCGTTTCGCCGCTGTTTTCCATCAGGAACGGCCCCATAGCCACGCTCGAAAGGGATTGGGCTACGCCAATCAGGATGTTCATCAGGATGAACATGGGTATGGTAGGGAAAATGAGCATCAGGGTAATCCCGATGCCAACGCCAGCATGGCCGATAATGAAAGAGTTTTTCCTGCCGATCATGTCGGCCAGGTAGCCCATTGGCAGCGCCGTAATCAGCGAGGTTGCGCTGCGGGCGGTCACCAGGTTACCTAAAATAGCTTCGTTGTAACCCAGGCTGAGCACATAAAAATTGAACAACAACTGGTAAACGCCCATCGCAGCGCCAAAGATCATGATGCCGACCAAATAGCGCCGGGCGTTTGGGCTGAAGGCTCTTACCCGCGCAGCATAAGTTTTAAGAAACGACTCCCGATCTGGTGTTTTCTCTGGCGGCTCAATTCTCAAAATTTCCCCCGCGAACAAAGCGATTGAGCAAGTCCTGTGTGGCTTCAAAGCCCTCATACCGGGTTGCATATTGCCGATCCCCTTCACTGTTGACGGTCACCTGGACCATGCCGGAGATGCGCAGCGCCATCAGGTGATGGGCAACGGTGGGAGGCCGCAGCCGCAGCGCCCGCGAAAGCTGGGCAGCGCTTTGGGGCGTATTGGCCAGCGAACGCAAAATACGCAGACGGGTGGGGTCCGATAAGGCTTTGAGACCCTGCAGCAAACTTTCAGGGATTACCTCGCCCGGCACCAGGGCCATGCTGTCCGGTCGGGCGCCGAAAAGAATCAGCATGGTGTCTTTGTCAAGATATTCATAAAACAGGAATGGGGTGCCCCAAAACGTAGGTACCAGGTAAAGTTTGGAATACGCAGATACCTCTGCCAGACGCACGCCGGCCGAAAGTTCTTCCAGCATAGCCGGGAGCGGCAGGGAACCAGCCCGCATTTGTGCATGCGAAAGCCCTTGCTTTAATACTGGCAGAATGCGGTGTTCTTCCTCGTGAAAGAACGAAGCATAATAAGCCTTGAGGGCGCGCAAATAGTCTTCGCCGAACTGCTCGCGTTGTGCCCAGATATTGTAAAGTTGATCCATCGTATTGGATGTTAATGGCCTCCCAAAATGCTGATGCATCTCGTTGATCAGCGTTTTCTCGGTGCTGGTCCATCGCTTTTTCGTGGTGGTGCCTGTCAGGATTTCGACCAATTTTTCAGGCGCATTGTAACGGAAGGTGATCGCCAGCAAGCGATCTGAAGCAGGCATGTTTTCGAGGTTTTCAATCACAATCTCTGCGCTCTTGGGCCGCTTCATCCCGTGCACATAAAACAGCGGCGGAAAGAGCAGGGTGTGGACCTTCTCCAATGTCTGCCGATCTTCCCCAGACAGGCGGGAGCGCACCCCGGCCGCCCAGGATGCCCGCAATCCAAATGAATCCGGACTGTGCAGGGCTGTCAGACTGAGGAACAGATCGTACCCGGTCCCAATATCCCAATGTAGTTTTGTAAAAGAGTCAGTCACTGCAACCTTCCTATTAAAAGATATTTGTCTATTTTATTAGGTAATAGTCTAATTCGTCAAGCGTCTCCTTGGACATCCTGCAGTCCAGCCATAGCGGCCTTATGGAATAGGCAACAACTCCTTTTGAAAAAGCCTGCCTGGCAAAGGGTGCAATGGACTCTAAGCAGGCTGGATTGCAGTAAAATGGACCATAATGGAAGGATTACGGAATGGGAAATATTGTAGACTACCTTGATTGGCGCGGCGATGTTACTTTTGAATGCGACCCATTCAACGAAGTGGATAACCTGGTGTTTTCCGTGCTCTCCTACCTGGATTTTGCTGGCGTCGTGCCGGACGAAACCCAGCACGATTCGGTCTCACTGGCAGAAGTGGCTGCCCGCATTGCCGAGATGCCCGAAGTCCGCAGCGCCCCGGTCACCGAATCCTTTTTTGTCAAACTGCCTGTACTGCTTGAAAAGGCGGCTGCATGCCGGCGCTTCAAGGATGTGAGATTATCCCACTACATCAACAGGATCAAACTGGAGAAACCAGAGCAATTTTCTGCTGTGGTGGTCAGCCTGAACCCGGAGGCGCATTTTGTGGCTTTCAGCGGCACAGATGACACCCTGGCCGGCTGGAAAGAAGACCTGGAGATGAGTTTTATGGAAGAAGTGCCAGCCCAGAAAAGCGCTGCCGAATACCTGAATATGCTCATGACGGAACTTGCTGGCGATTTTTACATGGGCGGCCATTCCAAAGGCGGCAACCTGGCAGTATTTGCTGGAGCGTCTGTCAGCCAAATCTTTCAGGAAAGGATCCGGGCAATATTTAATGACGATGGCCCGGGCTTTCAGTCAGGAATCATCCAGAGCGAGGGTTACCAAAAAATTCTCAAAAAGGTTACCACTTTTCTACCGGAATCGTCCATTGTGGGCATGCTGTTAGAACACCGGGGAGAGTACAAGGTCATCAGCAGCGCAGAGACTGGCTTGATGCAGCACAATGCATTTTCGTGGCAGGTCAGCGGCAATCGTTTCGTTTCCGAGGAGGGGCTATCCAAAAGCAGCCTGCTGATCCACAACACGATCCGTTCCTGGCTCGACAAGGTATCGCATGAGGAACGATCGGAGTTTATCGATGCCTTCTTTGAGATTTTGCAGGCCAGCGGGGCAGAAACAGTGCGCGAACTTTCCCATGAAAAAATTTCTGCTGCCAAAGCCATGATCCAAACCTACAGGGAACTGGAACCTGAAACTCAGAATATCCTCAAGAACACCCTCGAGATATTCTTCAGCGAAGGGCGCAAGGTGTTTCAGGAAGAACTCGGCTCGTTGATCGCCAGCAAGCTGCCCGGCAAGAAAGCCGACAAGGGCGATCAGACCCCCAAAGCGCTCGAGGCCTGACCCCGCCCTGCCATTTCGCCCTTTTTGCCGCAGCACGCATGGGCGCATGTGATAAGATTAAAACAGCGCAGCAATTGCCCTAAAGGAGCTTATGATGGATGAAGGAACAGCCTACGACTATTCCAGGGAAGAAAAGATCGCCGGACTGATAGACCAGATCAGCGCCTATATTGAACAGTACCACCGCGGTTCCGTTGAACTTATTGGGATCGAAGGCAACACCGTCAAGGTGCGCCTGGGCGGCGCCTGCGAAGGCTGCCCACTGCTGCCAATGACCATCCAGGGCTGGGTTGCCGGCACTATCCGCCAGTTTTTTCCTGAAATAAACGTCGAATCCGTAGATTGAATCCCCCTTGTCAGACCCCACTCAAGGCACATTAGCAGCGTTTTGCATTTCCTTCTGTACCGTTTGGTATAGTGTTTCGCCGCGCAAATCTTCCAGAGTGTAGCAAACGGCTTCCATATGGTCTGCCAGCTCCTGCGCCAGGCCCTGGTCAAAGTCTTTTTGTTCCATATTGATCACCACGCTGTGGATCGCTTCTTTGGCAAACAAACCGGCCAGTTCTTTTATCTCTTCTTTGACCGTTTTCTTACCCCAAAGCGTAACATTGCCGGCCCCGTCGGTCAGCACGATCAGCAGGGGCTGCACATCCGGATGGAGTACCTGTTCCCGTTTGATGATCTCATAAGCCATCTGCAAGCCGGCTGCCAGGGGCGTTTTGCCGCCCACCGGGATATCCGCCAGCGCCCGCTGCGCCAACAGCACGGAATTGGTCGGCGAAAGTACCAGGGTGGCCCGGTCTTTCTGGAACACCACCAAACCCACCCGGTCGCGGCGTTGGTAAGCATCGGTGAGCAGCGAAAGGATCGCGCCCTTGGTGGCTGCCATGCGCTCCGCCACCGCCATAGACCAGGACCCATCCACCAGGAAAAGGATCAGGTTGGCCGTTCTGCGCACGCGCACCTTTTTCTGAAAGTCGCCCGGACGCACCGCAAAGGCGATGTTTTCTTCTTTGCGGATATGCTGACGTTCGTTCTGAAAAGGCGCTGCGGCGCGCAAGGTGGCATCAAAGGCCAGGTCGTCGGCTTTATAGGGGGATGGGCGCGCCTGGATGTAGCGCCCGCGTTTGCGGTCCGTATGGGTTTGGGAACGCCGCCCGCCCTGCTTGCGCACCATTTCGTCCAGGGGCGTATCCAGTTGGCGCGGCTCAAAAGTCTCGCCCGGCTGCACCACCTTGCCGCCGTCCCACCAGCGGGGATTTAGTTCGGTAAAAATTTGCTGCTGGGCTTCGCCTACTGGTAAGGATTCAGGTTCGGGTTGTTCGCTAATCTGTCCAGCGGCGGATTCACTTTTTTTTTACTTTCCTCGTCGTCCGCTGTTTCACTATCGCTGCTGGAAACCAGGGTGGTTTGTCCTTTCAGTTGGTCAATGCGTTCTTCCAGCACCTCCAGACCCACATCCGACTTGCGGAAGGGCCCGGCTTTGACGCGGTGCGGCAGCGCCAGTTCAGCGGCCAGGGCAATATCGCGCGCGGTGATGGCCGTGCGCCCTTCAAAGGCAGCATGTGCCCGCGCCGCTTTCAGGATAACCAGGTCGGAACGGTGCCCGTCCACTTCCATCGAAGAGGTCAGTTCGGCAATCGTGAGCATATCCCTTGACGTGTACCGGACCGAATCGACCAACTCGCGTCCTTTTTCAATCTGCTTGGAAAGCGCTTGTTCGCTGGGCAGCCACTCCTGCCTGAACTTGACCGGGTCAAGTTCAAAGCCTATATTGCGCTGCATGATTTCCACACGCGAACGCGAATCCAGGATGCCGTGAATTTCCACCGATAGCGCAAAGCGGTCCAGCAATTGCGGGCGCAGGTCGCCCTCTTCGGGGTTCATGGTGCCCACCAGGATAAAGCGCGCCGGGTGGCTGAAGGAAATGCCCTCGCGCTCCACGATGTTCATGCCCATCGCGGCCGAGTCCAGCAGGATGTCCACCACATGGTCATCCAGCAGGTTGACCTCATCAATATACAGCAAACCGCGGTTGGCGGCGGCCAGAACGCCGGGCTCGAAGCGGCGCTCGCCCTTCTGGATAGCTTTTTCGATATCCAGGGTGCCGACCACGCGGTCTTCCGTGGCAGAAACTGGCAGGTTGACGAAAGAGGTGCGCCGGCGCTCCACGGGCAGGGGCTCGTTGGAAGCCGCTGCACGTTCGATGCACTCGGTACACCAATGGCTGGGGCTGTGCGGGTCGCAGCCGAAGCGGCAGCCTGCCACCACTTCCACTTCCGGGAGCAGGGCGGCCAGGGCGCGGGCAGCCGTGCTTTTGGCAGTGCCGCGTTCGCCGCGGATGAGCACGCCGCCGATGCGCGGATCGACGGCATTGAGGATGAGGGCGCGGCGCATACGCTCCTGCCCGACAATGGCTGTAAAAGGATAGATGACGCGTTGATTCATGAAGAGTTATTTCCTTGTGAGTCTAGTTTACCACGCAGGCAGTTTTTCGTTGCGCAAATATCAGGTTTGTACTGCGTCATTCTTACCTGATTATCCCTTTTTAATTAGCTGCTACCTTGATTAACAAAAAAGGACCGGAGAGTCTCTCCGGTCCTTTGCTGCGGCACTTGAAAAGCAGGCTACTTGATGATCATTGGCAGGAATATCTGCGCGCCAGAACTTGCCACCTCAGCCGTGGTGAACTGCCAGGTGTATGCCGCCATGGCATTTCCTGCCAGATCCTTAATGGCAGTGCTGAAGGTTACGGTGTAGGTCTTTTCAGAGCCTAAGGGTGCAAGCAGCTGGATGGTCAGCTGGTTGGTGGCAGGGTCGAAAGTTGCTTTGCTGGGAATGACTTCCCCTCCCGGGCCCTTCACAACCACGCTGGCAGCCGTGATGCTGTTTTCCTGTACCTTTTCGCTCAGCCGGGCAGCGATCACTGGCGCATACACGCCGCCCTCCTCCAGGGTGTAGACCGGCGTACTGCTGGCTGGGACTTCGGTTTGATCCATTTCCGGCTGCACCCACAACACGCCCGGTTTGCTGGTATCCCCTGCCGTTGAAACGTTGATGGTGACCTGGGCAGGTTGGCTGGTCTCAACGCCTTTGGTCACCGTGAAGGTAAAGAAGTCCACACCGGCAAAGTTTTCAATCGGGGTGTAGGTGAGGTTAGGAAGTGTGCCGCTCAGAGTGCCGCCCAGGGGCAGGCTCTCCAGAGTAAAGGTGAGCCCGCCAGCCGGCCGCCCAGCCAACGCGACCGCCAGCGGGGTCATGTAGTTGGTGCTGAGCGCCTGCGGCGTGGCCACCAGCGGATACACCAGGTTGGTCCAGGTGTTGGTGGGGGTTTCTTCGGGCACGCTCGGGAAGTACACGGTAGCCTGGTTGACCACTGCGGTCCCTGCAGCAAGCCCTGGCTTTAGATCGGCGGAATAGGTAACCTCAGCTTCTGAGGTTGGATCACCCTTTGGGCCAAGTTCTCCGATATACCATACGATCTGACGTTCAGCTGCCAGATAGATACCGCCATCATTGATGGCCAATGTCGTTTCATCCAATTCTTCCGGAAGGTCATTGACGATGTAGACCCCGTAGGCGTCCCCGGCGCCTTCATTTTCGCAGGTGATGCGGTAGTCCATTACCTCTGTCGGTAAAACGTCGCCAACCGGCCCATAAATCGCGTTGGGGTCCTTGGCTACGCGGATGGTCAGGTCACTGCACTTGGTCGTAGCGGCATCGATGCTGCTGCCTGAACAAACGCTTGCTGCTTCCATCTCAGGGCCAAGCATGAATGCATAGGTTTCAACACAGGGTCTGCAGCCGCCCTGGTTGTTGTAGCCAGCCACACAGCGTGCTCCGTAACCGCAGGGTTGTGAATCGTTAGGGGTTGGAGGGTAAGAAAGCGATGAGGAACTGCATATATACTTACTGCAATGGGAGTTACCCATGAGTGTGGATGGCGACCACAATACATCCCCGGGGTTGCAGCATCCGGTGAGCGGGTTGGTCTTGCAGCCATCATAGCAGAGGTAAATCTCATGAGCCAGGTCGGCCGCTTCGTAGACAGCCCAGGCCGTCACGGCAATACCTCCAAAGGCTGGGATGCCAAACAGCCAGACAGCCGCTCCTTTGGCTGCGTCTTTCATCATTTCAATAGAGATTTTCTTCATACTGCAGTTGCGCATGCAGCGTTCGTAGTTGCATTCCACCTGAACCGTAGCAGCGGAATCAGCAATTTCCCAAGCCCCCCACAAGGTAGTTTCAAGGGTAAGCAGGTTGGTGCTCATCCCGCCTTCAAGGTCCTCAATGCGGTAAAAAGTGCTGCCGTCGGTGGTGGTGGCAGTGGCATGGCCGTTATCCAGGTTGATCGTGCGCGCATATTTTTTGTCTGGTGTGCGCATCATAACAATATAGGCTGTTCCCCCGCCCTCAAAGGTGGTCTCGTAAGCCTCGCGGTATTCATAGCCATCTGCTATGGCCTGATCGTAAAGGGTCTGAAAATTAGGGTTGTAAGGAATAATAGAGACTGCAACAGACGTAATGTCGTCAATCTCATCCTTTTGGAAATCGAGATAGTCACTGAT
This sequence comes from uncultured Anaerolineaceae bacterium, assembly GCA_964455505.1. Lineage (GTDB taxonomy): Bacteria > Chloroflexota > Anaerolineae > Anaerolineales > Anaerolineaceae > Mesolinea. Next base: position 1,283 of record CAYVWM010000073.1, on the reverse strand, counting down.
TGTAATGACTTCGGGCTGGTAATTTGTTCCAGCCAGAATGGTGTACGAGCCGTCCGTGTAGCTGGGTGCCAGGCCCCAATCGAAGCGCACCCGGGCAGAAAGCATGCCGCTGGCGCCAGGGTTCAAGTCGCCAAGCAGCCAGAAAACCTGGTGGCGCGCTGGCCAATAAGTGCCGCCTGCCGTACTGCTGAGGTATTTGCCTGCCAGCGGAAGCTGAATGACGGCTACAGCACCCAAAACCGGGTCGGCTTGTAGGTTCAAATATTGGATGGCGTAATCGTTAACCTCCCCTGGGCTGATGGTGGCTGGACCAGCCGTGCTGACCCACATATCCCCCACCAGGGCTTGGTCTTCGGGCGGTGTTGTAAGGAAGGGATCGAAATTGATGTTGTCATCTACTGGATTGCCTAATCCGTCTGGATTCAAAGTGGCATGGTAAGGTCCGCTTGGATCTCCCCAATAATTATAGTAAGCGTTTACCGGGTCAGCGCTGAAACCGCCCCAATCAACTCCAAAAGTCGGGTTGTTGAAAATTTCATTGTAAACAATGTTGGTAGTTGCATAGGTGGGGGCATATGCCCAAATGCCAACAGCATTATCATGGATCTTGCAATTCTGGACAATGGAGTTGGTTGCGGGGTCAATGGAACTAGCACCTACCGTTAGTCCTTTTTCTGCGAAAGAAATTTCGCAGTGCCGCAAGATCATGGTGCCGCGGCTATTTTGTACACCTTTCCATGGGGTCTGTGAATCACTGTAGCGGGTCAGGATGATGGGCTCATCGGCTGTGCCAAGTGCGTATAGAGAGCCGCCAGGTTTGACATAAAACTGTTGATTAGCGTCGAAGCCCAGCATTACACCAGGGTTAATCGAGAGCACCCCGCCAGATTCAACAGTGATGTAATTGGTCACATGCACTGGAATACCTGCATCTGCCAGGTCCCACTGCCGTCCGGATGTGACGGCACATCCTGGCATTTGAAGTTCATTCCCTGCAGCATTACCGCTGGCTGTGATGTTTTTTGCGCTAATAGAGCCGTCGCAGCGCCAATAAATCGCCATCCCGGGATGATTCGTAATGGTAAGGTTTTCCAGGATTGGACTGGCATTTATTGTGTCAATTTGCAGACCACGTTTGTCTGAATCATACGTTGCACCTATACCGTTGGCATCAATCAGCAGGTTTTTCAGCGTTGGGAAAATTACGCCATTTGTAGTGGAAACTTTAATTCCGGAACGTCCATTGCCGCTGACAGTACCGCCATCCATGCTGAAATTTACCA
>CAYVWM010000072.1:0-10492 GCA_964455505.1 uncultured Anaerolineaceae bacterium | reverse complement strand
AGCGCTACGCCAAGACCAACGGCTACGCCGCCGCAATACCCGATTGCGACACAAATCTCACCTACAGCCTATCCGTAACCTGGTGCTTTCTGCGAAAATGCTTGGGGGAGCAGCCTTTTATCCCTCGCCGCTGCGCAGGGTTTCTAATTCAGCTTCCAATTCAGCCTTCTTTTGTTCCCCCGCCAGGCGGACCTCGTCTTTGATATTCTGGATATAGCCGCAAACGTTGGTCTGTAATTGATTGCCAGTAAAGGGGGTAAAAAGCAGTACCAGTGCGCTTCCAACCAGACCGCCAATCATTGTGCCAGTGATGAAACTTGAAAACTTGCTCATACTTACTCCTCTTTTCTAATGGGTAAGTACATTATAAGTCAATTCTTTTGTGATTTTAGAGCTGGAATATTTACTATAACAATTCTGTGGATATATGCTCCTCAGATGGATTGTTAATATTTCTCTATCGTTCGCTGGGTATATTAAACCTAATTAGATAGATTAGTTCGAAAAGGAGATAATTATTTATGGGAAAAATCATCGGTATCGATCTTGGCACAACCAATAGTGTTGTTTCTATTATGGAAGGTGGTTCCCCTACTGTCATTTCAACGTCGGAAGGATCGCGTTTGCTCCCTTCGGTGGTGGCATTCAATAAAAATGGTGAGCGCATGGTAGGCGTTCCTGCCAAGCGGCAGGCAGTAGTCAACCCGGAGAACACCATTTATTCCGTCAAACGTTTTATGGGACGCCGATTTGATGAAGTGGAAAGTGAACGCAAGATGGTCTCTTTTAAAGTTGTATCGGGTCCATCCGGCGATGTTCGTATCCAGGTGCCTGTCAACGGTCAGACCTACACCCCACAGGAAATATCTGCGATGGTGTTGGCAAAACTAAAGACAGACGCAGAAGCATACCTGGGTGAGAAAGTGAATCAGGCGGTCATTACCGTGCCGGCATATTTCAACGACAGCCAACGCCAAGCGACCAAAGATGCCGGCAAGATTGCCGGGCTGGAGGTGCTGCGCATCATCAACGAACCGACTGCTTCCGCCCTGGCTTACGGGCTTGATAAAAAAGAAAACGAAGTTATCCTGGTGTTTGACCTGGGCGGCGGTACTTTTGATGTCAGCCTTCTGGAAGTTGGCGGCGGCGTTGTGGAAGTAAAAGCCACCAATGGCGATACCCATCTGGGGGGGGACGATTGGGACGAGGTTATTGTTCACTGGGCAGCGGATGAGTTCAAGAAGGACCAGGGAATTGATCTGCGCCAGGACCGTCAGGCGCTTCAGCGTCTGCGTGAAGCTGCAGAGAAAGCCAAGATAGAGTTAAGCACAGTTATGGAAACAGAGATAAACCTGCCCTATATCACCGCTGATTCATCTGGTCCCAAACACTTGCTGCTTAAGCTTACCCGGGCAAAATTTGAACAAATGACCGATCACTTGCTGCAGCGCTGTTTGGTGCCCTTCAATGCTGTGTTGAAAGATGCCAATCTGGCTGTGGGAAAAATTGACGAAGTGGTGTTGGTGGGCGGTTCTACCCGCATGCCGATGGTGCAGGAGTTAGTTCGCAAACTGACCAATGGCAAAGAACCCAATAAGGGCGTCAATCCGGATGAAGTGGTATCTATCGGTGCAGCCATTCAGGGCGGTGTTCTTTCCGGCGAAGTCAAAGATGTTTTGCTGCTGGATGTGACCCCACTTTCACTGGGTGTAGAAACCTTAGGCGGGGTGATGACCCGGCTGATCGAGCGCAACACGACCATACCGGTCAAGAAAACGGAAGTTTTTTCTACGGCAGAAGACAGCCAAACCGCAGTGGATATCCATGTCTTGCAAGGCGAACGCCCCATGGCAACGGACAACATGACGCTTGGTCGTTTCAGACTGGACGGCATTCCGCCCGCCCCACGGGGAATTCCGCAGGTAGAAGTTACCTTTGATATCGATGCCAACGGTATTATTAGCGTGACTGCAAAAGACAAGGCGACCAGCAAGGAACAAAAAGTCACCATTACAGCCTCTACAAACCTGAACAAAAACGATGTGGAGCGCATGGTTCAGGAAGCGGCTCAAAATAAAGCTGACGATGACCGCCGCAAACACCTGATCGAAACCCGAAATCTGGGTGACAGCGTTGCCTACCAGGCAGAAAAACTCCTGAGAGACCTTGGGGATAAAGTGGAACCGGCAAAGCGCAGCGAACTTGAAGAAAAAGTAAAAGCACTTCGGGATGCGATTGCTGGGAATGATGCAGATGCCATTCAACGTGAAACCCAAGATGTACAAACGGTAATGCAGTCCATTGGTGAAGCTGCTTATCAGCCCCAGACCGATCCATCTGCGCAGACACCCAGCCCGGAACAGGGTTCGTCTCAGCAGAGCCCGGATGAAGATGTGGTTGACGGCGAATTTCATGAGGCTTAGCCTCTGAGCATTGCCAAAAATAACAAGCAGAGATTGTTTCTAAAACAATCTCTGCTTGTTTTATAGAGAGATAGCGCATGCAAACCTGATATAATGCCAGGTTATATGGAAACCCCACCAGAAAAGCATGCAGCGGCCCCCGGACAAAGAAAAATCTGGAAAACTGCCAGAGTTGCTCTCATTGTGCTTATTGTTGGGGTGCTGCTCGCGGCGGGTGTATACCAGATACCTGCAGTGCATGAACGTGCTTATTACTATGTGGCAACGCTGCGTTCAAAGATCTTTTATTTTTTTAAACCGCCTGCCTCTACGGCATTTGAACCGCTGACTGAGCAAACTGCCGATCCAACCGCAACTTTGGCTGTGGCTCCAGCGGAAACACAAACACCCGCACCAACATTAGCGCTGGAAGAACCCACGGCTACCCCGACGTTGATCCCAACATTAGTTCCTACCGCCATACCAGCCCAGGTTTTTCTGGGGAACATTGTGCTTGAACCGCAGTCTTTCAACAACTGCGGCCCGGCGACGCTTTCCATGGCACTCAACTACTGGGGGTGGGAGGGTAAGCAGCATAATATTCAGCCGATTATGAAGCCGAGGATTGAAGATCTGGCAGTCACCACGGCAGAGATGATCCATTTTGTGGAGACAGAAACCGATCTGGATGTGTTGATCCGATACGGTGGAGATATCGAAATAATCAAGCGATTTGTGGCAGCCGGTTTTCCGGTGTTGATTGAGCGCGGCTATTTTGTGCCAAGCGATGGCTGGATGGGGCATTTTGGAGTCATCAATGGGTATGATGACGCTGCCCAAACCGTGCATATTCCAGACTCTTTCAGCGGGGTCATTGATATGCGCTATGAGGATCTTGAGTTGTACTGGGCGCATTTTTACAACACTTTTTTGGTCATCTATCCTCCGGAAATGCAGGAACTGGTGTTTCACCTGCTCGGTGAATATGAAGACCCGGAACAGAACCTTGCATTTACTATTGATTTGGAAACGGAACGCATACAAAGCCTGACAGGGCGGGAACAGTTTTTTGCCCAATACAACCTGGGAACCTTGAAACTGATGCAGGGGAACTACCAGGAGGCAGCCGAGGCCTATGACCTGGCCTTTGGCTTGTATAAAAATTTGTATACCGATGAACGTCCATGGCGATTGGTTTGGTATGAACCGGGTCCGTATGAAGCGTACTACCAGATGGGCAGATACCAGGATGTGATCAACCTGGCAGATAAAACGATTAATGAAACACCGAGCAAGGGGCTTCCAGAGACGTATCTCTGGCGCGGAAGGGCGGAATTACGGCTTGGCAACCAGGAAACCGCGGTTTATGACTTCAAACGGGCGCTACAGTGGCACCCTCAATGGCAGCCTGCTCTGGATGAGCTGCAAGCCCTGGGGGTGGCGCCCTGATTTGTCAGGCAGTGTAAATCCTGGACCATGTTTGTTGTGTGAATAGTGATGATTCTCTAAACGTTCAGGTTCATTTGCCAGAACACGTTGGCGCGCTGGCGGTGATATAATCCGCTTTTGTATGGGTCAATACAACAAGGTTCAATATGTGCGTGGAAAACTGCCAATGAAGAAGCGTCTGTGGCAGCGTGCCTGGTTCTATCTAATCTTAGTGATTGGCTTCATGGCATTGGCCGTTGGTTTATACCAAATCCCAGCCATTCAGGATAAAGCTTATTTTTATGTTGCTTCGGCTCGGGCAAAAATTGCTTATTTTTTTAATCCACCTGAAGAACAAGCTTTTACACCCGGAGAAAAAGGCACACCTGAAGAAAATATTTCTGCCAGCATGACGGCTCTACAACCAACAGCCACGCAAACTCTGCTGCCATCCAACACACCCACCCCTTTGCCCACACATATGGACACACCCACGCCTACACCCACCCAAACACCTACCCAAACGCCAACACCGATTCCGACCGCTGTGAAGTTAACAGGAATCCGGCATGAGCTACAGCGTTTCAATAATTGTGGTCCGGCAAATCTGGCTATGGCGCTTTCGTATTGGGGCTGGGAGGGCGATCAGTTTGTGACCGAAGACATTCTGAAACCTCGCAGGGAAGACCGCAACGTGATGCCTTACGAAATGCTCGACTATGTGCTTACGCAAACAGAATACGGAGCGGTTTTGCGGTATGGCGGTGATGTGGAATTGGCCAAGAGGCTGGTTGCTGCTGGTTTTCCCGTCTTGACTGAAAGAGGGTATAAGGCGCCAAAAGAAGGGTGGATGGGGCATTACGGCATTATCTATGGCTACGACGATGAAAAAGGCGAAGTGCGCATCCCCGATTCCTACATTGGCGATGTGGGGATTAAATACGATGTGCTGCAAATGTATTGGAACCAGTTTGATGGGGTTTACCTGGTCATTTACCCCTGGGATCGGGAAGCAGAAGTGATGGCTGTTCTTGGACCGCATGCAGACCCGGAGTATAACCTCAGCGCCACCCTGGAACAAATTACTAACCGAATTCCAATTGAAGAAGGCCGGGAACTTTTCTTTGCCTGGTACAGCCGTGGTTCCATCCTGGTGCAATTGGGGGATTACTACGCTGCAGCAGAAGCCTATGATATTGCCTGGGAGTTGTATGGAGACATGCAGTACGACCTGCGTCCCTGGCGGGTTATCTGGTATCAGACCGGCCCGTACTATGCTTATTATTACACCGGCCGCTACCAGGATGTTTTGGACCTTGCTAATCAGACTATTTACATAACCCCCGAAGATGCAATTTCTGAAACCTGGGTGTGGCGGGGGAGAGCCAACCTGATTCTTGGCAACCGTGAAACCGCCATTAATGACTTCAAGCGGGCGTTGGAGTGGCATCCCGGTTGGTGGGTGGCAGAAACAGAACTGCAAAATCTGGGTGTGACGCCATAAGTCAACCGACTACGGTCATTGCTCCCCGAAACATTTCCCTCGATTAGTCAATGTTATAATGCCCATTTATTATGGCTCGTAATAAGACGCAACAACTGCAGCGCAAACTGGTTAAGAAATCAGCCTGGCAAAAACCCTGGCCTTATTTTTTAGTGGTTCTGGGATTGGTTTTACTTGCTGCGGCGCTTTACCAGGTACCTGCCATTAAAGACAAAGCCTATTTCTACGTAGCTTCAGCCAAGGCTGATATTGTTTACTTTTTCAGACCCCCAGCCAAGCAGGCTTTCAGCCCAAGTGGTCAGGGTACGCTTGCTCCGGAAGTCGTTGCCAGCCTGACCGCCATGGCCCCTACCTGCACCCCAACAGCACTTCCGACGCCTACTGCCACACCCCTGCCAGTTCAGGAGGATACCTCCACACCTACCCCCACACCTCTCCCTACACACACGCCAACACCCATTCCAAGTGCAGTGGTATTAAAAGGCATCCGTAAGGAAAAACAGGAATTCAATAACTGCGGACCGACCAATCTGGCCATGGCGCTTTCTTATTGGGGTTGGAAAGGTGACCAGACGGTCACAGAAAAGGTGCTCAAACCGCGGCGTGAAGATCGCAATGTGATGCCTTACGAGATGCTGGCATATGTACAAAATGAGACTGAGTTCAATGCTGTATTGCGTTATGGCGGTGACCTGGAGCTTATCAAGCAATTTGTGGCTGCAGGATTCCCTGTATTGTTTGAGCGGGGCTACATGGACGTCAAGCTGGGATGGATGGGGCATTACGGGATTGTATACGCCTATGACGATCAGAAGGAAGAGGTAATCATTCCGGATTCCTACCTGGGAGACAAGCCCATGCCCTATGATTACCTGGAAACCTACTGGGCGCATTTCGACAACATCTACATGGTGATTTACCCACCTGAGCGCGAGCAGGAAGTGTTCGCCATTCTTGGGCCGCATGTGGACAAAGATTACAACCTGCGCTATGCCTTTGACCAGGTAACAGAGCGGATTGCCCAGGTGGAAGGCCGTGAATTATTCTTTGCCTGGTACAGCCGGGGAAGCATCCAGGTGGAAATGTTTGACTACTATGGGGCGGCTGAATCTTTTGACAAAGCATTCGCGGTTTACGAGGATTTGCCTGAGGAGGAGCGCCCTTGGCGCATATCCTGGTACCAAACCGGACCATATTACGCGTACTACTACACTGGGCGTTACCATGACACCCTCAATCTCGCCGACCAGATTCTCAAGATTTCGACCGAAGACGCCCTGCCAGAAACCTGGGTATGGCGCGGTCGGGCTAACGTCATGCTGGGGAACCGGTTAGCTGCAATCGAGGATTTTCGGCAGGCATTAGTCTGGCATCCGGATTGGTGGGTGGCGCTGAATGAACTGCACGGTCTGGGCGTTTATGACTGAATTGTTTCTTGACCCCCAGGGCTTGTTATAATTGCAATATGGTAAAAATCCTACATTTTGCTGATGCACATATTGATATGGCCAAATTAGGCCAACACGACCCGGTCACTGGTTTGCCCATCCGGGTAATGGACTTTCTCAAATCGCTTGATACGATTGTAGATACGGCTATAACCGAAAAGGTGGACCTGGTTATTTTTGCTGGGGATGCTTACCGGGACCCGTCACCTGCCCCAACCTTTCAGAGGGAATGGGGCAAACGGATTATGCGGCTCTCACGGGCTTCCATTCCAACCATTCTGCTCACGGGCAACCATGATCTCACTCCCTCACAGTTGCGTGCACATGCCATCCAGGAGTTTGCGACTCTCGAAGTTCCCTTTGTGCATGTGGTCAACAAGCCCGAATTGTTCGGGCCTGCGGATCTTGAGAACGTGCCCGTTCAGGTTATTGCCCTGCCCTGGATCACGCGGGCTTTGGTTAAGGCTGCCGTTCTCGTTGAAGAAAAAGATGAGCACGAGGATATCAACACCTTGATTGAGGAAAGTGTTACTAATTTTATCGATGATGCTATCAACAATCTTGAACCGGATATACCGGTTATTCTGACAGCCCATGCTTCAATTCAGGGAGCCATTGTTGGTGATGAAAAGCTTCTTAAAATTGGCAGGGATGTGGCTTTGCAGCCGGGTCTTGTGCGCAACCCAGTCTTCGATTACGTTGCATTAGGGCACATTCATAAGTATCAAAACCTGAACGAGGGCAGCCATCCGCCCGTCATTTATTCAGGATCCATCGAAAGGGTGGACTTTGGGGAAATCAATGAAGAAAAAGGTTTTGTGATTGCTGAGGTAGATAAAGGTAAAACCGAATACACCTGGCACAAATTGGCAACAAGACCATTTATTGACCGACGGGTTGTTTTGGAAGACAATGATGGTGTCATGGATAAGCTCCTTGCGTCCTTGCCCTCTGAAGAAGCGATGGACGGCGCAATCGTTCGGCTTACAGTGGAACTGCCCAAAGCTTACGATGCCCTGGTTGATGAAGTGGAACTGCGCAGGAAAGCGCATCGCGCCCTGATTTTTTCCTTCACCCGCTCCCATGTGCAGGAAGCCCGTGCACGCTTGCCCCAGGGTCAGGAAACATCCAGCCTCACCCCTGTTGAATTGTTAGACCTGTATTGGAAAGAAAATCACATCGCGGAAACTGACCGCCAGGAGCTGCAAAAACTGGCAGATCAAATTATCAGCGATGTGAATCTGGGCTGAGCCAGTTGGTTCTATATTCCTGATAATTACCATTTTAAGCAGAGCGGATTGCTTCCAGCATTCTTGCCAGCTGCACTGTTTCCCGAACGTCGTGCACCCGTAAAATTGCCGCACCGTGCAATACCCCGTAGGCGTTGGCAGCCAAACTGCCAGCGAGCCGTTCTTCTGGCGGGATGTTCAGGGTGTAGCCGATGAATGACTTGCGCGAAACCCCCAGCAGTATTGGGTATCCCAGGTCACTCAGTTCTTCAAAGTGCTTGAGCAATTCCAGGTTCTGCCGGGTAGTTTTGCCAAACCCGATGCCAGGGTCAATAATGATATTTTCCGCAGGGATTCCCGATTGCAACGCAAGGTCAACAGATTCGCGCAGGGCCTGTTTTACTTCCTGCAAAATATCCTCGTAATTCACATCTACGTACCGCCCCCCCAGCTCTGTGGAGAGCTCCGTTCCCCCCACGGTTGCACGGTTGTGCATCAAAACGATGCTTGCATGGTGTTTTGAGACCACTTGTGCCATGTTGGGGTCAGCTTTCAAGCCCCAAATGTCGTTAATCATGTCAGCCCCAGCCAGAAGGCAGGCTTCCGCAACCGCTGCTTTATAGGTATCAACTGATAATGGCAGCACCGGGAATTCCTGCCGGAGGCGGTGGATAAGGGGAAGCAGGCGCTGCATTTCAGTTTCTGCATCCACGCTTACAGCGCCTGGTCGGGTAGACTCTGCGCCCAGGTCAAGGATGTCTGCGCCATCCTGCACAAATTGTCGGGCTTGCTGCAGGGCAGCTTCCATCGGGTTTGCAGTTTGCAGAATGCCATCGCCTGAAAAACTGTCTGCGGTCAGGTTGAGGATGCCCATAATGAGCGTTCTATGTCCAAGATCGGGTAGTAGTGGGGTTTGCATATGACCTCCTCAGGGATTGGACGGGCGGGCTTCAGCAAACAGGGTGATATCGGCAATTTGCCCTTGCATGCTATAAACCGTCATGGAAAAGGGGATAATTGCGTCAAACGCAATTGGGGGCTGTGCTTCCCACCGGCGGACACCAACCACCTTGCCATCAGGTGAATAGGCTACTGCAAGAACCCAAAGTGACTTTACCCCAACAGTTGTTTCAGGAAAGCGCACCTGGCCAGAAACCAGTGCTGAGCGTCCATCCGGTGCAGGGGTGTAAGTGTTTTTCTCTATGCTTGTGGCCAGGTAGCGGTCATCGCCTTCGGGAACCGGCAGACTGTAATCCAATGCTGCGGAGACCAGAAACGCCTCTGGGGTTGGGGGCTGAAAGGTTGTGATGAGCGGCATGGCAGCACCGGCTTGCAGTATGTTGAGCGGCATGATCGCAATCTGGCTGCGGGCAGTTCCGTTTTCAGAATCAGTCAGCGTGACCATCGCTGAAACATTTTCGAGTGGTTCCGCTGCAGTATTTTTGAAAACAGCGAAACAAACAATTCCACCCGCACCATCAGGATAGCAGTCGGTTTGCAGGCTTTCGTTTTGGGTTATTGGTGTTTGGGCTGCTTCTGGGGCGGCAGGTGTTTGGGTTGGGGGTAAGCCTATGGTTGGTGTGATGGGTATCAGCAGGGTAGTGCCGACGCCCATTGCATAAGGGTTCACCGAGGGATTGGCTGTTTTCAGGGATTCCAAACTGATGCCGTACCTCAGGGAAACCCCGAACATGTCATCCTGTTCACCTATCGTGTAATAAACGGGCGTGAAGGTGGGCGTGGGGCTTGGGGTGTGGGTGGGGGTCTTGTAACCCGTAGGGATTGGGCTGGGCGTGGCTGTGTCGGAAGGATAGGGGCGCAGGGTGCCGCTCCATACCGGTTCTGAGGCGGTAGGCGGAAGCGTAACTGAAGTACAGGCGCCAATCAAGCCCGAAAGCATCAAAACGATCATCATTGACCTGAAAACTTTCATTTTCGGATTATACCAGCCTGCAGTTTTGGATAGAGGGCTAGCGTTTGCATCTTGTTAGTATTGTATTAAAAATCTCTATGGTTTCTTGAATCTCAGGATGTGTGGTACTATAATAGTTTGGAAGTTATGGAGTAAGAAAATGCCTATTTATACATACCAGTGCGATAACTGTGGTATACGTTTTGACCAATATCAAAAATTTACCGATGAGCCGCTTACCTTGTGCCCTGAGTGCAACGAAATGGCGCTGCGGAAAATTTACCAGCCTGTAGGAATTGTTTTCAAGGGAAAAGGTTTTTATTCAACCGATCACCGTTCTCCATCTGGTCAAACCTCCGCCCACAACCGGTCGGAATCAAGTTCGGAGAGCAAATCCGAACCAGCAAAGCCTTCAGAAAAAGCGTCTTCCCCAGAAAAGACCAAAGAAAAATCAACCCCAGCTGCCAGTTAGGCAGCTTTTTTTATAACACTTAGCTCTTGTTATAGGTTAGCTCAGACAAAAGCAAACTTCAATCCCGTCCTGATCGCACCGTTCTTTGCGATCAGGA
>CAYVWM010000071.1:2718-10617 GCA_964455505.1 uncultured Anaerolineaceae bacterium | reverse complement strand
CCCCATCGGCATAGTGCTGGTAGGCGTCCGCCCCCAGCATATAGTACTGCGTGCCCGACGTGTTATAGACCGACCGGTTCACCTGCAGCCAATACTTGCTGCCGGCGCTCACGCTAACAGGGCTGCTGAACGCAAAATCCACCCAGGGGTAGGTGCTGCTGCCCAACTGCTCAGCCGGCACCCAATCGCCGTACGCCAGCACCGTGCCCGGCAGCCCGGCGTTATCCGCCCGCAGCGTGACCCGCAGGCTGTCGCTGGCGCCCACACTGCGCGCGCGCAGCTGCACCAGCACCAGGCTGCCCGAAACCTGCGGCACGAAGGACTGGTCCACGTAGGTTTGCGTGTTGGATTGGTACGCCGCCACGCTCAGCGACATGGCAGGCGTGTTCCCAATCACGCCTGCCGGCGCCGGGTACACGCGCCAGGCAAGGCTGTGGATCCAGCCCAGGCAGTCCAGGCGCACGCCCCCGCCAGGCACCCCGCTGCCCCCACCCAACCGCCCGCTGCCCCCATCCAGGCGCAGCCCGTCCGCAGCCGGCAGGCAGCCCACCTGCGGGCGCTTCTTTTCTTGCAGCGCCGCCAGCGCCAGTTGTTCGGCTTTGTCCGCTGGGATCATCCCCTGCGCAATAATTAGCTCTTTCACCCCGAACATCGCCTGCGACGCCGCATCCTCAAACCAGGCAGTTTGCTGCGGCTCTCCATAGCTGTCGTTGGTGCGCAAAGACGTGTAAGCCACAGCCACGCGGTTCGCCAGCCCATCCAGCGAGCAGGTCAGGCTGCAATCGCCCAAATCCTGCCGGACGGTGTTGACATAGCCCCACCAGACCAGGCTGCCGTTGGCGTTGTAGACCCCCACCGGGCAGCGCAGCAGGTCCTGCCAGGCGGTAAAAGGCGTGTGCTGGTCGCTGGAAGTCAGCACGGCGCGGTCTGCGCCCCCTTCAAAGGTCCAGCAGCAGCTTTGCGCCTGCAGGGGCGGGTGTTCCATCGGGCTGAAATCGCGGTTATACAGCACGCTAAAAGTTTTCATCGCTTCTATTCTCCATTTCGCCCGGTTTACTCCCGGGTTTGCGCACAATCCAGCCTATCCACACAGCAGGGTTGGCAAGCGCGGCAAAGATCAGCCGCCCCACCAGACCAAAAACAGCCACATCACCAAACGTAAACCGCATTCCGCCGCCCAGCGCAGCCCCAGCCAGCACAGCAGCCCCACCCCAGCCAGCCAAACCCACCTCTGCCAGCCGGACCGTTTGCCCACCTCAGAGCGTCTTTCGGCGCTGGCGGTACCAGGCTTTTACCTGCAGGGTGCGGTCCTGGTAGGCTTTGGCATTGGTTGACGTCCAGAAAAAATACAGCCGGCAGGCGTGCACCCCCATCAAAACCGGCGGCATGCCGATCCGGCGGTAGGTGCGCAGTTCCTGCAGCGAACGCATGCTTGCCAGCCTGCCGTCAAATCCGTCATCCGAGAGCAGGTCCCCGGTTTCCGCGCCGCCGCTTGCCTGGTAACAAACCAGCGCATCCATCGGCAAAAAGCTGAGGTAATCAAGGGTAAGGCTGTGCGCTGCCGCATCCGGGGTGTAGCCCTGCACGCTGACGGTGTAACTGCTCACCGGGTAACGCCCGGGTAGGCGCCCCAGCGGCAGCTGCAGCGGCGGCAGCAGCAGGTAAGCCTGCTGGATGGGCAGGTCGGCAGCCGGACCGCTGTAGATAGCTGTACCCCCCGCGCTGACCGCCAGGCGCAGCTGCAGCCCCGGGTTGGTGTTGTAATCCTGCAGGCGCAAAATCGGCGTGAACCACCTGCCGGCGCAGTCCATCAAGTCCGCCGACGACAGGCTGACCGAGGTCAGGTCCTGCCAGCCGCTGCCCGACCAGCTGACCTGGGTGTAGTTGTCCGCCGAGGCGTCTGCCCCGCTGATCAGCGTGCCGGATGCGCCGCTGGTGATCTCACACTGCAGGTTGGGGAAGTCGCCCGGGCTGTCCAGCCCAAAAGCCCCCACCCACAGGTCGCCATTGGCAACGCCGGAAAAAGTATTGCTGATTTCCAGCCTTATCGGCGCAGGGCAGTCCGACCCCAACGCGCTGCAGTCGATCTCCACAAAGTTTTCCAGGCTGCCTGCCGGATAGTGATGGTTGACCACCGTGATGCCTTCCGTCAGCAGCGATCCGCTGGCGTTGCTCAGCGGCAGGGGCATTTCGGCGCTGTCCCAGTGGTTTTCGCGGGTGATGACCAGGTCAATTCCGCCCGATCCGCTCTCCCTAAACGCCAACCCCTCAGGCAGCCCCTCCAGACTTGCCGAAAGGATGCGGCTGTAGCGGTAAAACCCGTCCTCATCGGTCTGGATGCGCAGGTATTGGGCGCAGCCCACACCGTCGGCGGCGTAGCGGTGCACCCTGCAGACCAGGCTCTCCAGGCGCTGGATGACCGTCCGCATGGCGGCTGCCGATCCGCGCATACCTATGCGCAGCCTCTCCTGCACCACCTCGCCCGCACACACTTTCGGATCATACAGCGTGCCCAGGATGGGCGCCTGCACCGTTCCTTCGTTCAGGTCGAACCAGTCCCCCGCCTGGCAGGCATCCAGGCTGCCAATTGCGATCTGTGCCATAGCTACCGGTCCGCTTCCCAATCGGCAGCTTCCTGCCAGGTCCAGGCAGAAAACGGCGCCGACACCGCCCCCTGCAGACCCGCCAGGCGCAGCCGGTCCAGGTACAGGTCGTACTGTCGGTGCAGATGCTGGCACCACAGGCGGATGTGCTCCTTATCTGCCTGGCGTTCGGGGAAACTGCCCAGCAGGTTCTGCAGCACGTAATCCAGCACCCTGCCGCCAGCCCCATAAACCAGGTACGCCTGCGCTTCCGCCGGCAGGCTGCTTGCCAGCGCCCCATCCAGCCCCTCCAGGGTATAGCTAACGTTAAGGAAGGCGTTCATCTGTTCCAGGGCAGAGCGCAGCGCTTCCACCTGGCAGCTTTGCGGCACCGCCAGGTTTTGCGCGTCTAGGAACTGCGTGTTCAGGCGCAGGCAGAGCGCTTCAAGGTCAGTCATGCCGCTCTCCTTTTTGGGCGCTTGTATGCTTGCCTGCCGACCCGGTCAGGTGCTGGTAAGCATCCGGCGCAAAACGCTGTTTTTTGCCCTGCGCGTCAATCACCACCAGCAGCCCGTCTGCCTTGAGCGCGTACGCCAGCGGGGTACCGCCTGTCAGCGCTGCTGCGATGCGGTTAAGGGTGTGGGTATCCATTTCATTGGGTTTTTGCATCGTCGTTTCCTTTCTTGCTCCTTTAATATGCGTAAACCTGCGGGTATGGGCGGCGCACTCACGCGCCGCCCATGCCTCCCGCCGGCTACAGCGTTCTGCTGCGCAGTCCGTCCTCCAGGGCAGTGCCCAGGATGTAAGCTGCCAGCACCGAAAGCATCCCTGCCAGTTCCTCACTTTCCAGCGGGAAATCCGGTTTCCAGGTGCGCACCAGCAGCACCGCCAGCCCCACCAGGGCTGCCCAGAATTTGCGTGATGCCAGTAAAAGCTTCCATTTTTCCATGTTTTCCTTTCTTTGCCTGGTCAGCAACCAGGCTGCTCCATTCCGCTCCGCTCCGGTCGCTAAGCAACATTGCACTTGTACAGGGGGCGGAAGTCGTTCACCCACACCGCCAGGTAGTGGCGCACCTTCAGGCGGTGCTCGTCGTTGCTGAACACCGCCGGCGAGAGCTCATCCCCCGCCACAAAAATCTCCGGCGCCAGCCCAAAGCGCTCGCCAATGTAGATTGCCGGCACCACCTGCGGGTCGCATGCGGCTGCCCAATCGCTGTCGTCGGTCCACTCCGGCACCACCACAGGCACGGCGCTGCCCTTGAGCACGTTGTCGTACACATAGCCCGACTCGCGCACCAGCGCCCCGGTGCAGATCTCCATCGCGGTTTTCTGCAGCGTGCGCGGCACCAGGATAAACTTGGGGTTCACCGCCATCATCGGACCGCTGCCGTAAAGCCCGGCGCTGTTGCGCACCAGCATCGGCTGCTGATACACCAGGCTGGAAACGGTATCCCAATTGGCGCCGGAAAGCGCCAGCGTGCCCAGGTTGGCGTGCCCGCCGGCAGTGGTCACAGCGGTGGGGTTGAAAAGCGCCCCGCCGTCCTGCATGGCAGGTCCCGTTCCGCTGTTGGCGGTAAAAATCTGCCCCACCAGGCGCGAAATCTTGCGCATCCCGGCGGATGCCAGCTCGCGCGCATAGGCTTTCAGTTTGCGGGTCTCGTCCCGGTCGATCAACTCCAGCGTGAGCGGAATGTAGCCGCCGTATTTGCTAAAGCTGGCGGTCTCGGGCGAATCCCCGATGATCAGCTGGGTGTAGTCGCCCCCTTCGGCGATGGCAGGCAGGTCGCCCACGGTGCCTATCAGGGTGCCGGTGATGTCGTGCAGGCTGTTGAAGTGCTCCTGCACGCTGATGTCCTTCCACCAGTCGTAGCCGGCTCTGCCCAGCGCTTCCCAGGTGTTGGTCACCAGCTTGTTGAGCGCATTTTTCACCAGACCGCTGAAATCGGCGGTGGTCGCCAGCTGGGCGCGCTGCGGGTAGTAGCCACCGTGCAGATCGTAGTCCCCGGTCAGCGAAAGATACAGCTCGCGGATGCCCGTAAGCCGCGGGACGGAAGCCCCCTGCAAGCCTTTTTCGCGCGGGACCTCAAACAGGTCGTCCACGGCTGCCTGCAGGCGCTCGCCCGGTTCCACCATCTGCTCAATGCGGGCGGGTCCGCGCACCGTGCCGCCGTCCTCCAATTCTGCCAGCAGGGCGCGCGCTTCGCGGATGGCTGCGCGCAGTTCCCCGGGGTCAAAAGTGCGTTCCTGGAACTGGCTGCGGATGCGGGCGCTCATCGCACCGGGCAATTTGGCAGCGTTCAGGCTGGTTTCCAGCATCCAGGCGCTCATCTGCTGACGCATACTGCGCATTTCCGCCAGTTCTGCCTGCAACTGCACGCTTGCCTGCTCCGGGTTAATTTCATCGACTTTTTCGGGCGCTTCCTGCACGTCAGGCAGGTCTGCGCTGTCTGTTTTTTCCATTATTGGCATATTCCTATCTCCTTTTTTCGGGTCAAACCCGATTGCATTCAGGGCGCGCAGGAACATCCCCCCGCGCGCCGGGTTGTAAACCAGGTCTACGGAAAAAATCCGCAGAATCTTTTCAACTTTTTTGGCTTTCCCCTCAAACAGGATGTCGGCGGAAAAGCCCACCTTAACCGCAGGGGCGTCTTTGCGTTCCAGCACCTGCCTGCCCACTTCCGCCAGCAGCCCGGCAGAAGGTCCAAAGGCATGCAGTTCCGCCCTTATGCCCTGCGCCGCTTCGTCCCAAGCGGCGTTGCGCAGTATCCCGGCAATATCGCGCACCGAACGCGACTCCCAGTTGTGGTCCACGAAGCAGTTCACCCCGTTCCACAACGCCAAAGACTGGTGCAGCACTTCCGCCGGGAATTCCCAGCCGTTGGCTGCCCCGGCAGTGATTGCCAGTATCTCAAACCGTTCCGGGTTCACCGGTGTGGCTTCCAGCGCCAGGCGCTGCCTGTATTCTGCCTTCATGCTTCTTTTTGCTCCTTTTTCTGTGTCCGTCTTGCCGCTATTTTTAGTTCCCCACCCCGCGCTTACACCCATGCGCGCCAGGGTCGGGAGTTTTGGTTTTCGTGTGTTTTTCAGTCTGCCTGGGTGCCCTCCTTTGCCTCATCCAAAACTTCCGGCAGGTCCGCATCGTCGGGCAGGTTCTCGCCCAAAAAGCGGTAGACCAAGCGCAGATACTCCTGCCTGTTTATCAGGTCCATGTCCAGCAGCGCCTGGGCAGTCTCGGCCACGCTCCTGCCAGCCTGCGCCAGGGTAGCGTTATCCCTTGACGTGATATCCCCGCCGTGGACGGTGATGGGCGCCTGCGGATTGACCTGCGGGTCGTAAAACGCCCTGCGGCGCAGGACCGCCTGCAAAATGTCCCGCACGATCCAAAACAGCAGGCGCTGGCGCTGCTCAAAGCGGCGGTAGGTCGGTCCGCCGGCGGCTTCGGCGGTGGTGCGCGTGGACGATTCCGGCTCTGCCAAAAAATGCAGGGGCAGCCCCACGCCGGCAGCGATCATCTTTTTGATTGCCAGTCCGTCGGTTGAAGCGTCCAGCGCTTCCAGGCGGGGCGAAAGCACCGACCATTCCTCGTTCTCATCCGTCACCAGGATGGAACCGGGCAGGGGCGGATTGGCGGACAGTTGGATTTGGCGGCTGGTGCGCGCACTTTCGTTGTTGAAGCGCGCCCTCACCACATACAGAAAGGCATTCCTGAAGCGGTTGAGCCGCACCCGGTCCTCCAGCCAGGACGCATAGCGCGCCAGCCAGCGCAGGATGGGCGCCAGGTCCGGCTCGCCCCACTGCGCTCCTGCCGGTCGGTTTACCGCATAATGCAGCATCACCGACCCAAAGCGCCCCTGCGCGTCGGGCTGGTCGCGGGCGGGGTCGTAGGCGCTGTAGGGCACTTCCTCACCTTCCACCGCCCGCCCGTAAAAGCGCACTTCCTGCTCCACATCGTTGGGTTTCGATTCGATCCGGGCGATATCGCTGGAAGGCACCACCCGCAGGTAAGACATCCCCCCGGCATCGGTGGAAAGCAGCACAAACAGGTTGCCGCTGCGGCTGAGTTCGTCCGAAAACTCGGTCAGGCGCATTTCCATCCGGTTCAGGCGGTGGTTCCAGAAGGCGTCTATGAACACCTGCGCAGCCGGATCGCTAACCCGGGCAATCACCCCTCCGCCGGCGGCGTATTGGCTGGTCAGCTCCACAATCCGGCGTGCCAGCGGGTTGAAACGCCAGGCGTCCAGGCAGTCCTCCAACAGTTGCTGGCGGTCGTAGCTGTAGCGGTCGCGCTGCAGGTCGTTCAGGGCGCTCGCCCCCACCAGCAGGGTATTTTCGGTCTCTGTTAGCGCCAATTGCAGCCTTTCGGCTTCGTGCTCCCAGTCCAACCAGGCGCTAAGCCGCTCCAATGTGCCCCCTTCATCGGGCGCCTTCCCCCCGTTTGTGTGCAGCGCGCCGGCTGTGTTTGCAGTTTGCTTCCCGTTTTCAGTTTTGGCTTTCATCACCGTTCTCCTTTATTTCTGTTTGCTCTGCGGGCTGCCCGTTTGCCAGCGCAATCTCGGACTGCTGCTTATCTGCTGCGTTCCCCTTGGGCAATTTCGGGCTGCCGCTGCAAGGGCGCCCGTCCAGCGGGCAGATCAGCACCGGTTTCGGCTTGAGCTTGCCAAAATACGCCAGCAGGCTCTCGTTGCTCCCGTTCCAGCGGTCGGTATCCATATACCTGCCCACCCCGCCAATTGCCGGCGCGCGTTCCGCGGTCTGATGGATGCGCCAGGTGCGCACCCCCCTGGGCAGCATAGGCGGGCAGGGATATTCGGGCGTGTAAGCCGGGTATTCCTGGCGGTAGCGGTATTGCGCCAACCACCAGTCCAGCTCGGGCAGGTCGTTCACTTCCAGGTGCGCATCCACCCACAGGGCGCGCGAATAGATCAGCGGGTAGCGCCCGGTTTCCTGCTTAAGCAGTTCCAGGCAGCACAGGGTGGTATTGGTGATCACCGCCCGGCTCTGGTCGTGGTCCAGTTCCAGGTCCAGCACCAGGCGCAGGCTGTCCAGGTCCGCCCCATCCAGGATGTCCAGGAAGGCGTCCATCTGCCGCAGCGCCGCCACGCCCGGGTAAACCACGTGATAGGGCAAAATGCACAGGTCCGCCCGCTGGGCTGCCTGCAAATAGGTGCGGAATGCCGGGTCGCGGTAGCCGTAAGACTGCCCGGCGCGCAGGGCAACAAACTCCACGCGCGGGATGTGGGCGGCAATCAGGTCAAAATCGGGGCAGCGCTGGCGGTCGGCGCTCAGGTTATAGACCGAAAGGTCGATGCCCAGGGGG
>CAYVWM010000071.1:0-2699 GCA_964455505.1 uncultured Anaerolineaceae bacterium | reverse complement strand
AAGCCTGGTTGCTGTTAAAGTAGGTCATCTAATAGCCTTTCTCCATTTCTTTAAGCGGGTCGGCTGCCTGGATAAGGATGGGTGCGCTGCTGGTAGACCAGTCCTGTTCGTCCAGGATGGCGGTCATCGCGGCGGAGATCACCAGGTCGTCGTGCAGCAAGCCGCCGTTGGCAGGGTCGCGCGCGCCTTCAGGCACGCCCCAATGCAGGCTGTGTTCCGGTCCGATGCTCACTTCGCAGCGGATGCCGCCCAACTGGCGCAGGAACAGGGCTTTCAGGCGGGTGCTTTCATCGCTCTGCAGGCTGCCGGCTTCCCCCTGCGGGTCGGCGTAATCCTGGAAACGCCCGGTGTCGATCACCGCCAGAAACCCCCAGCCCAAACGGGATTTGACCTGGCGGTTAAAGGTCAGCGGGATCACCCGGCTGCCGATCCGGTCTGCCAAAAAAGACGCCACGCCAGCGCCCACGCCGCTGGCATCCACCACCACCTTTTCCGCCTGCCAGTGTTCCGCCAGCGCCAGCAAGCGGGCATACTGGCGGCTGTGCGTCTCGCCCACCCACAAACAGCGCTGCACCACCCGGTAGCAGGGCTTGACGATTAGGTCATCGTCCATCCGGCACAAGTCCACCTCCACAACCGTGACCGCCGTGGCGTCCCTGCCCGGGTTTGCCAGCCCGTCCGCGCCCACCAGGGCGTTTTCCCCGCCGCTGCGGCTGTTCTCGTCCTCGCCTGCCAGGTCCACCAACAGGGCGTAGCGTTTGCCGGGAGTGGGGGCATTCTGGGCAGGCTGGGCGCCCTGCATCAGCCCCAGGCGCTGGGCGCTAAACAGCCCGCCCTCCAGGCTGATTTCCTCACCGAAATACTGGCTGCGCACCATCGGGTGGCTGCGCCCCAACCGCGCCACCTGTTCATCCACAAATTGCCCGTAAGCCGGCACTTCCAGCCGCACCGCTTCTGCGCCCAGCTGGAACACCCGCCGGATGCCGTCGCTCTGCTCTGCCGCGCGTGCCAGGCGCAGTTCGCGCGCCAGCAGGGTCTGCGAAGTCCAGGCAGTGCCCCAAAACACGCGCGTGGCGTTGGTCGATGCCGCCATCGGGGCGATCTGCTTGTCGTATTTGTCGATCTCGATATCCTGGGCTTCGTCCAGCTGCAGCAGCGTTGAAGCGGTTGCCCCCACAATGTTGGACCCGGGCGCCGCCGAAAGGAAGGTGAGATGGGCATTGCCGAAGCGGTAGTGGTTGCCGGCGCTGCGCTCCCAGCGGTCGCGCGTCAGCCAGTTGGCTTGCAGGGCGCTTTCCAGCCGGCGCATTGCGTTCAGGCATTGGGGTTGGTAGGTGGGCGAAAGCTTGACCATTTCCGCCCCTATTTGCGAGAACAGCACCATCAGGTAAGCTTCCAATTGGGCTTGCAGCAGGTTTTTGCCGGATTGGCGCGGGAACATCACCACGATGGAGAGCCCTTTTTTGCCCAACACTGACGCTGCGATGGTATCGGCGACCGCTTTCTGGTAGCTGCGCAGCCGGATGCTGCCGAACACCCGGGTAAAATGCTCCACCCGGCGCAGGGAACGCAGAAAAGCAGCCCGGCTGGGGGTGCTTTGGGTTTGGGCGGCTGGCTGTGCCGGATGGGTTGGGTTGGCGGTTGGCAGGCAGGCGGCAGCGGCGTTTGGGCGTGCCGGTGCCAGGCTGGCAGCGCTGCGGCTGGGCGCTTTGGGGCTGCTTATGGGCAGCGGGATAGGGGTAAACGTGGAAATTGCCTGCATTGGGTCAGCCTCCCAGGAATGCCTTCAGGAGTGCCGCCAGCGATAGCAGGCTTGAACTGCCCGACGCCAGCCCTGAAATGATTTTGAACTGGATGACGCCCTCGGTGGCGGAGCGCAGCCGGCTCTCGTGGTCGGCTTGCTGGGCTTCCAGCTGCTTCAGGCGTTCCTCTTGCAGCGCCAGGCGGTGCGAAAACTGGTATTCCATCAGGCGCAGTTTGGCTTTGAGCATGCCGTTGGCATAGCGCAATTGTTCGCTGGTAAACAGGCTCTCATCCATTGTGGGTGTCCTCCTCGTCCCAGGTGCTCACCGCATCCATAAAGGTTTTCATCAGGTCCTGGTGCGCACGGGCATCCGCGGCGGTCTGCAGCGCCATGTTCAGGCGCAGCACGTTGGCCAGGCGGCTGCAGGTGAGCCCCAACAGCTTCAGTTCCTCTGCCAGCCGGCTTACGGTGCCGGCTTCCTCGCCCTGGTGCACCGCCAGGTGGAAGCGCTTCATCGCGCTGCGCAGCAGCACCACCTCCGCCTGCATCGTCTGGGCGGACGCCCGGGCCAGCTCCTCGCGCTGGCTGGGGGATGTGTTCAGGTAATAGCAGGGGTCCAGGGCATTTTCGTCCGCCAGCAGGGCGCGCACCTGCGCCATCGCGGAGTGGTCCTCCGGCAGGGGTGCGGGAGGATGGGCAGCGCCCTCCCGGGATGGGAAGGCACTGCCAGAGGCGTGAGTCTGAAAAGGGTTTGGGTGAAGTTGGGTCATCTACTCTTCCTCTTTTATAGAACGTATGTTCTATTTATGAGGAAATGATACCCCATTTTTTGGAAAAAGAAAGAGTGCAAAAGCGGAAATTTGGGGGGCAATTAATCCGAAACGGAGGGGTAGGAGATAGTCGCTGGTCGCCAGTAGTTAGTCGTTAGTTAGATAGTCAGATAGTCGAATAGTCG
>CAYVWM010000070.1:0-10620 GCA_964455505.1 uncultured Anaerolineaceae bacterium | reverse complement strand
GAAACAGAAGAATACTGGATACCTTCCGTGATGGGGATAACCTTTCCTCCCAAACGGGTCATGGCTGAAATGAAAGATGAACTGGTGCGAGTGCTCGGCTCGTAAAAAACGCAGGCTAATGTGTAATCTTTCAACAAATCACAGGTGCCCCAGCGCCGGCACATTTCCAGCATTTCATCCGCACGAAAGAAAACATAATCCAGTTTTTCTTTGCTGAACTGGTTTACCGAGAGAATATCCTGTTGGTAAAAGCCATTCTGAAATTTTGGTGCACGTTGGTACGCTTCCAGGTTGAACAGAGGGGATGGTTCGGTTGTATGCATTTTTACTCCTGAATAAGAAAATTATAAAGGCTCATAAACGGTAACACGACCGTTTTTGAAAACTTCTTTACCGCGCAAAACCACGCGGGTGATCCTGCCGGTCATTTCCATGCCTTCAAATGGCGACCAGCCGCATTTTGTATAAAGAGGGTGATCAGGGAAAGTATAGTGGGCATGCTCATCGACTTCGACAAAGGTTTCAGGCTGCTTGGGCAGGTTAAAAATCCGCAGCGGATTGCTGTAGAGCAATTCCTCCAGGCGTGCATAGCTGATCATTCCCTGGGAGGCTGCCGTCAGCATCAATGGCAATGTAGACTCCAATCCCGGTACGCCTGGAGGCGCTTGTTTGGCTGTAGACTGCACTTCAGGAGTGCTCCCCTCTTTCTCGGTTCGTGTGTGGGGGGCGTGGTCGCTGGCGATGCAATCCACCGTGGTGTTGAGGTGTGCCCACAAAGCATTGCGGTCATCTTTGCTGCCCAGTGTGGGGCGCATATCCCCGTAAGGTCCCAGGCGCGCGGTGTCTTCTTCGCTTAGAAACAAATGATGGGGGGTTACTTCACAGGTTATTGGCAGTCCGCGAGACTTTGCTTCAGCAATCAATTCAATTTCTGTCCACCGGGACACATGGCAAAAATGTATGTGCCTTGAATAAGCAGCTGCCAATCCTATGGCTAATGCCACGGATTCTCCCTCAGCGTGGACGCAAATTGGCTTTTCAGGGTTCCACTTTTTTATCACTTGCATAAGCACGTCAAGCCCCTGAACCCGCAGCGGTCCATAGGTTGCATCCATGTATATCTTAAGGGCTGGAGCGATCTCTGCAAGCAACGCTAATTCCTGGAGGTGTTCGGCGCTTGCACCAGCATATAAAAAAACATCGCACAGACTCTCTTTTTGGGCTCTTGTCTGTGCGGTGCGCCATTCTGTGGGCGTTACCAGCGGAGGTTGTGTGTTTGGCATAGCCAGGACGGTGGTGAATCCTCCCGCCAGCGCCGCAGCGCTGCCTGTGCGGAAGTTCTCTTTGTGCTCACCTCCGGGTACGCGCAGATGCACGTGGATATCAGTTAATCCGGGTAATATCATCGTTTTTGGTCCTGGTGATTAAACTTACCCATTTTATCCACGAAGGTGGCTATCCGTCAAGCGATTGGTCAGGGAATCTTGTGAGGGGGTCAGCACATGGTAACCACTTTTTATGTTTGCTGAAGATTTAGGCAGCGCTGGTAAAATAAAAATACATGAGCAATCTAAACCTGATCATCCTCAGCCAGGTGACTCCGCCGGCGCCAAGGAGCAATGTCCTTCAGCGCGACAGGGTCACCCGCCTTCTTCAAAATGCACTTCAATATCCCGTCACGATCCTCAACGCAGGCACGGGTTATGGCAAAAGTACTTCGCTGATTTCCTTTATCAGTGGGCTGACCATCCCGGTGTTCTGGTTTTCAGTCTCCACACCAGACCGGGACCCTGCCCTCTTTCTGGCAAGTCTTTTCTCTGCGTTTAATCAATCCGGCAAGAATTTAGGCGCAGAAGCGCTGCGTATCGTCCAAAACCCGGATGCAGAACTTACAGAGGGATTGATTGTGCTCATCAACAGTGTCACTGCCAATATCCAAGAGCAGTGCCTCCTGGTCATCGATGATTTCCAGGAGCTTAGCCAATCGGGTGAGGTGATGAAACTGATGGATTGGTTTATTGACCATCTGCCGCCATCTTTGCACCTCATTTTTTCGACCAGGGCAGCGCTTGATTTTCCCTCTATCCACCGTTGGCGTGCTAAAGGGACGGTTTTGGAATTGGGTAAATCGGAGCTAATTTTTAAGCCTGACGAAATCGAAGCCCTTTTTCGGTCACAGTACCAGGTGGTGCTGACGCCTGCTGAAGTGGAACAACTGTATCAACGCATAGAAGGTTGGGCTATCGGTTTGCAGATGGTCTGGCAGTCTATCCGAACAAACCCTAACAAAACTATTCACCAGGTATTGGAGGATGACCGCGAATCGCGCACCAACTTGTTTGCTTACCTGGCAGAGGAAGTCCTTGAACGGCAGACTCCAGAAGTGCAAGATTTTCTCATCAAGACGTCGATTTTAGGATTTCTGGAAGTTGAAACCTGCGACTTCCTGCTCGACAGCCAGAGCAGCTTCAATTATCTAAACGACCTTTTCCGATCCGGATTATTTGTGGAGCAAATGCGGCCGGGAGTGTACCGCTACCACCACATTTTCCGGGAATTTTTACAGAGCCGGCTGGCCAAAATCCCAGAGCTCGAGTACGCCCTGAATCGAAAGATTGCCAGCTTCTTTTCCGCCCATCAGTATTGGGAACGGGCTATCGGGCATCTGCTGTTTGTTGAAGATTACGCTCAGATTAACCGAATCCTTGAAGATGTTGGTGAAAAAATGATTCAAGCCGGAAGATACGAAAGTATCCGCTATTGGATCGGGCGTTTTCCAGATGCAGAAAAAGCGCATTATCCTTATATCAATTTTCTTATGGGTGAAATGAACCGTTACAGCGGCCACTTTGAAGCTGCCCTCGAAGATTACCGAACAGCGCAGCGCTTATATGCAATTGCCAACAACACCTGGGGTGTCAGCCTGTCTCTACGCGGTCAGGCACAGGTTTACCTGGATACCATCCGTCCAGTGAATGCCAAGCAACTGCTAAACCGGGCTTTAGCGCTTTTGGATCCCCTGGAATATCGTACCGAAGTATCAAAATTGCTGACCCAGATCGCAGAAAACCAGGTGAATCAAGGTGAAACCACCAGCGCTGCCCAAAACCTTGCGCGCGCGCGTGAACTTGCAAGAGAGGATTTGATTGAGAACCAGTTTATTGAAGCCCGCCTGCTATTGAGAACTGGCAGGTTATCAGAAGGCATTGCACTGCTCAAAAAACTTGAGCCAGGTCTGGATACCGAACGCTTCAGCCGTCCGCAGCGTTTTCACCGCGAAGCCTCGCTTTTGCTATCCCTCTTTTTTGCTTTTAACGGCGAGCTGGAGCAATCATTTGCCTATGCCCGCAACGGAATTGAAATTGGACGGCATTTGCGGTCTTCTTTTGTGAGCAGCGTTGGCATGATGCGCCTGGCGCATGCTATGCAGTTGTCGTATGGTTTCCAACTCGACCAATCGCTTTACAAGCAGATTGTGGATTACTATGAGGAATCCATCCGCAATGTGGATATCATCCGCATTCATGTGGAACCCTTATGGGGTATGTGCCGATTGATGGGTTTTAACGGAAAAATTACAGAAGCCCGTTCCGTTGCGAGCCAGGCGCTTGCGATTGCCAACAGTGCAGGCGATGAGTGGATCAGCATCCTGGTGCGGCTTGCTTTGGGTGCCAGTTTGGCATTGGCTGGCAATTATGATGAGGCCACCCAGGAGTTAAGCGTTGCAGAATCTGTAGCAGCCCATGTGGGGGATACTTTTTCAGGGACCGCAGCCCAACTTTGGCTGGCTTACTGTGCATTGCACCAGGGCTTGCAGAGCTCACTTTGGCTGTATTTGGAGCAGGGTCTTGCAGCTATTCAGGAACACGAATATCACTTTTTACTGACCAAGCCAACCATGCTTGGAACCGACCATCCGTTGGATTTCCTGCCGCTTTTGCTTGAAGCGCGCAAACAGGGCATCCACACCAGCCTTGTTGAACAAGTTTTAGCGGAGATAAATGCAGATGGACTGTCCTACCATCCCGGTTTTGGACTGCGCATTAAGACTTTTGGCGGTTTTGATGTTTGGCGCGGCAGGAAACCAATTGAATCTGCCGAATGGAAACGCGATAAAGCGCGTCAACTGCTGCAAGTATTGGTTGTAAATCGCAGCCGTTGGTTAAGCAGAGACCAGATCACACTGATACTGTGGCCTGAAGCAGATCAGGCGACCGCCGCAAACAACCTGAAAGTGACTCTCAGCGCACTGAATCAGGTGTTGGAACCGGATAGACCTTCGGGAGAGAACCCATTTTTTATTCTGAGGCGTAACGATCAGTATATGCTCAACCCTGACGCAGATATTCTTATCGATGCGGTTGAGTTTGAGAGTCTTGTCCAGGAAGGAAATCCCGAATCCCTGGTTCAAGCTTTTCGACTGTACAAGGGGCGTTATTTTGAGCACGAATTGATGCAAGAATACGCTGTGGCAGAGGAACAGTATTACCACGAACGCTTTATCAAAGCGATGGAATCCCTCCTGGATCATGCACTCCTGGAGAGAAATTTGGAAGATGCGCTGGGATATGCCCGCGGTATCCTTGCCCGTGATCCGCTGTGGGAACCCGCCTATCGCAAGATTATGGTGATCCAGCATCAACTTGGTAACCAAAGCCTTGTTCAGCAGGCATACCAGCAATGCCAGCAGGTTCTCAAACGCCAGATGGATGCAGCCGTTTCAGAAGAAACCCAGACACTCTGGGAGGAACTTTCTGGGCACACGTAAAAAAGCACTAACTTGGGCAAGCCTAAACTATTAGGGTCTCAAAAAGGTCTGGCTAACTAATTTTTCCCATTTTTCCCACCTTAAAAAACAAGCGACAATATACTCACACCCGTTTGGTTTCCATTTCAAAGCCAGGAATACGGGATTTGCGCTCCCCCCATTTTAAAAGTGCATTTAAAGCAAAAACCATGACCAGGTAAACTACCGCTACGGCAATATAGCTGCCGATCGGGTTATAAGTGGCGGTTGCAGCACGTTTGGCTTTTGCCATCAGGTCCTGTACAGCGATCAGAAACACTACTGCGGTTGTCTTGAGCAGTGAGATGGGTTCGTTGGACCAAGAAGGCAGGGCAAGGCGCAGCGCCTGGGGCAAAATGATGTATTGGATGGTCTTCCAGCGTGAAAGCCCAATAGACCTGCCTGCCATCATTTGGGAATCACCGATAGCTTGAATTGCTCCCCGCAGGTATTCTGCCTGGTAGGCTGCACTGTTCAGCCCGAGTGCCAGGTATGCTGAAAGAGTCTGTGACAGGGTTATCCCCATTGAGGGCAAACCATAGTAGATCAAGAACAATTGCACTAAAAGGGGGGTGCCGCGGAAAAGCTCAATGTATCCGGTTGCCGCACCTTTCAGCCACTTGGGACCGTAGGTTTTGGCTAATGCCAGCGTCAGTCCCAAGACAAAACCAATGATCAGTCCAACGGCTGTCAGTTCCAACGTGACACCGGCCCCCACCATAAAATCCTTGAAATAGCGCTGCAGCAGTGCGAACCAATCTCCCATTTATTCTTTGTTTTCCTTTTTTCCGTAGAGTTCCGTAATTTTCCACAAGAACTCACGGGTGCGGTCAAATTTGGGATGATAAAACAGGTCGTTGGGAGAGCCTTCCTCCACAATGTGTCCTTTTTCCATGAAAACAATCCGGTCTGCCACTTCGCGGGCAAAGCCCATCTCGTGTGTGACTACCATCATCGTCATGCCCTCTTCTGAAAGTTTGCGCATTACTTCAAGCACCTCCCCGATCAGTTCGGGGTCCAAGGCAGAAGTTGGTTCATCAAAAAGCATTATGCGCGGGTCCATAGCCAGCGCCCGAGCGATACCCACACGCTGCTGCTGGCCGCCTGAGAGTTGGCCTGGATAGTGGTCGGCCCTATCTGACAAGCCCACGCGATTGAGTTCCTGAAGGGCTTTTTCACGGGCAGCCGCCTCTGGCATATGCTTGACCTTGGTAAGCCCAAGTTTTACATTGTCCAAAGCGGTCAGATGGTTAAAGAGCAGAAAATTTTGAAATACCATGCCGATGTGCTGGCGCACCTTGTCCTCATCTGCGCCCTTGGCAGTGATTTCGAGGTCGTCAAGCCAAATCTCGCCGGCGTTTGGTTTGGTCAATAAGTTGATGCAGCGCAGCAAAGTGCTTTTGCCCGTGCCGCTTGGGCCGATAATGACGACCGTATCTCCTTCGTTGACCGTCAGATCAATATCCTGGAAGATAACATTATCGCCGTATTTCTTCGTTAGATGCTTTACTGTGAGGATAGGTTTGCTCATAAGCTCTCCAGGTTCAGGGATTGGCTGGAATACGCAGTTTGCGTTCCATAGCCGCCAGCAGGCGATTGGTGACAAATACCAGGACAAAGTAAATGACTGCAGCGGTAGCATAGGCCAGAAATGGTTGGCCGGAACTGGCACTGATCAATTGTGCTCTCCGAAGAATTTCGGGCACACCGATTCCGTAAACCAAGGAAGAATCTTTGATCACGATTGCGGCTTCATTGGACCAGGGTGGGATGGCAAGCCGTACCATCTGGGGCATTATCACATAACGGATAGCGTCCATCCGGCTCATGCCAATTGCTCTGGCTGCCATCATCTGGTCTCCACTGACCGAAAGAATTGCACCGCGGAAAATTTCCATCTGGTAAGCGCTGCTGACGATACCCAGGGAAATGGACCCCGCCCAGAAAGGGCTCAGATTGATTGCGCCGGACATTAAGAAATAGAGGATGAAGAGCAGTACTATTGGGGGGATGCCGCGCATAACAGTGCTGTACACACCCATTACACGTGCCAACAATTTGCCCCCATAGACGTACAGCAGTGCTAACAAAAGTCCAAAAATGAGACCGGAAGGCAGAGCAATCAGGGTCACGCCCAGTGTGTAAGCGGTACCTGATGCAATGTATTGGACAAAATTGCCAAAATCCACTTAGCGTGGTCTCCTGTGGGCGGACTGACTATTTCTATTAATCGTAAGAAGAGGGGATGACCGTTTTTCTATGGTCATCCCCTGAAAATTCGTGTTATTCGCTGAAGTATTTCACCGCCAGCGCATCGATGAAACCTTCATTCTGGAGTTCTTTGATGATCCTGTTGATTTCTTTCTGCAAAACCGTATCCCCATCGGGCAGAACGATATTGATGGGTCCGGTGGATAGTTCACCCTTGTAAACGATCTCAAAACCCGGGTTAGCTTCAACCAATGCCTGTGCCGGCACAAAATCGGACATTAATACTTCAATCCGACCAGCTTTGAGGTCCAGAGCTGCCTGGTCAACGCGTTCGTAGCGTGAGAGGTTTGCTTCGGGCAGCAAACCGGCCTCAACCAGGTTGGCAGTCAGCCAGTCATCCTGCATGGTACCGGACTGCACGCCGACTTTGTAAGCAGCCGCATCTTCGGGATCCTTGATCATGCCGGAGAAATTCTCTCCCACAATGAAAGCATCCTCGGTGGTGTAGTAGGCATCGGAGAAGTCCACGGTTTTATCGCGTTCTTCGTCGTAGTTGAAGCAAGCGATGGACATATCAATTTTGCCTTCTTGGACTGCAGCAATCAAGCTGTCAAAAGGCATGTCGGTCCATTCCAGGGTTACACCCATGCGCTTGGCAATTTCCGCCATAAGTTCCACATCGAAGCCTGCATAATTGCCGGCATCGTCCACGAACTCGTAGGGCGGATAGTCTGCAGATGTGCCCACTACCACTTTACCAGCTTCTTTGATTTGATCCAGTTTGGAAGCTTCTGTCTGACTCGCGCATCCAGCCACCACCCCCATCATCAAAATCAGAACTGCAACTAAAACCCATACCTTCTTCATATTCGCTCTCCTTAGAAACATTATCAAGATTAATGGTTTGCTAAATCTATTATAAACCGAAAAAACTACTGGGGTTACTGTGATGCACCGGAAAGAATTTTCTGTAAGTTTTATGCACCTTACCGATTGTGCAATAGTACGAGTGCCGTTTTAGTAACTACTTTTTGCAGCGGGCGCGCTTGCGCACTAAATCCATTTCAATCAGGACGTCGGTGGGTGAGATACGTTCTTCCATTTTGCGTAACTCCACATCTTCCTCGTTGGGGATGCCAATTTTGTCTTCGATGGCATCCAACATGCGCAGAACATGGGACAGCTCATACTGGTTAAGGAGGCTCATCTGTAAATCAAGGTCTTCACGCCGATTGGCGTCTTCCCGGTCTCGGTTTTGAGAAATAAGGATAAAAGTGCTCAGGAATAGTACTTCGACCGTGATGATGCCGATTAACAGACCGAAGGGATAGGGATCAAAGGGTTTAATTCCGAGCCACCCACTATTTATGAGTACATAGATTGCGATGACAGCAATATGAATGTATAAAAAGGAAAGGTGGCCCGCTTTTTCAGCGATAGTGTCGGATATGCGTTGCTCGAAAGTGCGTTTCTCTCTGGCACGCTCCTGGATTTCAATGATCGTGCGGATGTTCTTTTCGAGCACTTCTACCAGTTCGGGGTCGTACTCTGCTAATTCTGAAGGTGTGTTCAAGTCTGTAGGCATGGTATACCTCCACACGCGGGTTAGGTATATTGCATTATACCGGAGGCTTACACTTTGGTGCCTATAAAGAAGCTATTGGAGATATTCTTCGGCAGTCAGGGCTTGATCGTCTGCTTTTTAGAGTAATTGTTGCGTACTTGGATTTATGTTATACTCTGACCGCTCTCAGGTGAGAGCTTTTGTTTGGGAGTGTGTTTTGACCGTTCCAAATAATGTCCGCTAAGGCAGCGGGCATTTTTTCTTGGTAGGGCAGCACCGTAAGGGACTGCCCGGTTGCATGACTTTTTCTATGGAAACGTGGAATCATCGGGACATCCCCCTGACACAAAATGGATCAACGGCTGCTCCAAGTTTGACTTGGGTTGACTTTCTGTTGATGTTGTTGATGTGGAGTTTTGATGATGATGCAGTTTACAGATTTTAATTTGCGCCAGGAGTTGGTGCAGGCTATTACTACCCTGGGCTATACCCAGCCTACCCCCATTCAGGCGGGAATCATTCCGCTAATGAATGTTGGACACGATGTGACTGGTCAGGCACAGACCGGCACTGGCAAAACCGCTGCTTTTGCCCTTCCCATTCTAAATAATCTTGATCCCCAGGTCAATTTACCGCAGGCATTGGTGGTGACTCCCACCCGTGAACTTGCGATTCAGGTGGCTGAGATGACCGAAGCTCTCGGGCAATTTTGTGAGGTGCGTGTGCTGGCGATCTATGGTGGCACTTCCTACAGCCAGCAACTTTCTGAGTTGCGGCGCGGCGTGCACATTGTCGTGGGTACCCCGGGACGGCTGTTGGACTTAATCCGCCGTGGACGTTTGGACCTGAGCGCAGTACGGACTGTTGTATTGGATGAAGCAGACGAAATGCTCTCGATGGGTTTTATCGAGGATGTAGAGGCAATTCTTGCCGCAACGCCTTCAGAACGGCAAACTGCCCTTTTCTCTGCGACCTTGCCATCCCGGATCGTGGACCTGGCAGTAAAGAATTTGCATGAACCTAAAACCATACGCGTCGAGAGTGAACAAGTCACTGTTGCAGCCACAGAACAGCGCTATTATTTTGTCAATGAGCAAGATAAATTAGCGGTTCTGACGCGTCTTTTTGAAACTGAAAATATCCTCTCCGCCCTTATTTTTACCCGTACCCGCGCCCGCACCGGAGACCTGGTCAATGAAATGAACCTGCGCGGGTTCCCTGCTGAAGCCCTCAGTGGTGACCTGAGCCAGGACGCACGGGAACGTACCATGGCGCGTTTTAGGGCAGGGCAAGTGAAGGTGTTGGTTGCAACCGATGTGGCTGCCCGGGGGTTGGATGTGGAAAATATCTCACACGTGTTTAACTTTGACCTACCCGATGATGCCGAGGTTTATGTGCACCGGATTGGGCGCACGGGTAGGGCGGGGCGGAGTGGTGTGGCTATATCGCTTGCCCGTCCTGCAGAAAAACGTCTGCTGCGTGATATTGAAAGATTTACCCACCAGCCGATGCAGGAGACACAGATACCCACACCTGAACAGATACAGGCTAAACGGCTGGATGATTTGCTTGAAAAAATCACCATGTGGCTCAAACGCGGCAGAGCTAAAGAAGAACGTGCCCTTGTCGAAACAATGTTGCTCAATGGCGTTGACCCCGTGGACCTGGCTGCTGTAGCGCTCAAGATTGCGCGGGCAGAAGAAAAACAGCGCCCCATCGCAGAAATTAGCCCCCTCCCGGAAAAAACTGTTCGGCCAGAGCGCCGCTCGAGGTCAGATCGGGATGAACGCAGACCAGCCCGTGAACGCAGCAAGCCGCGTCCGCGTCTTGAACCGGATTTGTACCGTGAGGAGGGCATGGTGAGGATGGTGATGGGGTTGGGAAAGGTTGACGGTATCCGACCTGGCGATGTGGTTGGAGCCATTGCATTTCATGCGGATATTCCAGGCTCGGCTTTGGGGCGGATTACCATTCAAAATCACCGCACTATGGTGGATGTTCCCAAGGAGTACGTCCAACCGGTGTTGGCAGGCAATCCAAAATATCGCATTCGCAAACT
>CAYVWM010000069.1:6349-10667 GCA_964455505.1 uncultured Anaerolineaceae bacterium | reverse complement strand
TTCAGCAGTCAGACCATCCACATCCACATCACTGTCATTACCTAAAATCGTACCTTCATCAGCTATCAGCAACAGTTCCGCATCTTCATCGGTGCTGTAGAAATCGTCAACTGCCACTGGAGCGTCATTAACCGAATTCACCGTAATATTTACCAAAACGGGATCGGAGTAGTCCACACCATCAAATGCTTTATACGTAAAGTTAGGCGTGCCTGCAAAATCGGCCATAGGCATATACGTGAACGATCCATCTGCAGCCAGGTCAAGCGTACCGCTGGAAACGCCCACCACCAATACAGCCGTCAGGGTATCCCCATTCGTATCGCTATCATTCGCTAATACACCGTCAACAGCCGTTACCTCCAGCTCGGTATCTTCATCGGTGCTGTAAGTATCGGCAACCGCGACAGGCGCATCATTGACATAAATCGTTACCGTTGCCGGATCAAATTGATCTGAATCGGTGGCTGTATAGACAAATTGGTCCATGCCGTGGAAGTCTGAATTGGGCGTATAGGTGAAGGAACCATCGTTATTAAACACCAATGTGCCGTTGGCAACATCTATAACCAGGTCTGCCGAGAGCGTTACGCCAGTAATGGTGTAGTCATTAGCCAGCACGCCGGCGGCAGCATCCACATTCAATGGAGTGTTCACGCTGGTGGTGTAGGTGTCATCTTCGGCTTCCGGCAGGAAGCTCAGCGTGATGATGACCGGATCGTGATCAGAAGACCTGTAGGCATCTGCTGTGTACAGTGCTTCTTGTTCAACAGGTTTATAGCTCATGTCATAATCAAAAACGTCCGATTCGTCGGCATTGATGAGCCAGGTATTGACATCCACGAAGTTGCCAGCCAATTCCAGGTTGGCCATAGCGTAGTCCAGGTAGCCAATCTTGCCGTCAAACACATAACTATAGGCGTATTCACCGTGGAATTCCGCCATCATATCCAGGTAATCATCGGTTGTACCTGGGATATCATCCGCACCCAGTTTGATCATATCGATGGGATCTTCCTTGTCGTAGGAGTTCAGGTCGCCAATGATAAGGATGTTTGCAGAAAATAGCGTATCGTCTGCCAGCCAGTCCACCAGCGCTTCAGCAGCCGCTTTGCGGGTCAGGTTGCAGTTCCCAGCCCCATCCAATAGGTCGGGGTCGCTCGCGCATTCCGAACCTTTGGATTTGAGGTGATTGACTGCCACAGTAAAGGTTTTACCACTAAGATTGTCACTGAAGGTTTGTGCCAGCGCCGGGCGGTTAAGGGTATCAATAAAGCGTGAATCCACACTGGAATCCAGGACCTGGTAAGCCCCCACCGGGGTTACCTTAGCGGGTTTGTAGATAATAGCCACCTTGATGGCATCCCCGCCGATGGTACCGGTGTTGACGTAAGCATACGTGCCAGCGCCAAGTGCCTCATTTAGCCCATCAACAAGGTCGCTGACTGCATTGCCTACGCCTGTAAGCCGTTCATTTTCGATTTCCATCAATCCAAAAACGTCCGCGTCTATTTCGACCAGGGCTGAAAGGATCTTGGCGCGCTGACGGTCAAGCTCCTCCTGCGTGTCTGCGCCGCGGCATTCCATGGTTCCGTTTGGTCCGCAAACATCAGGCCCAAGGTCCAGGGTAATAAAGTAATTCAGCACATTAAAACTGGCTACCTTCAGATCCCCCGGCACGAGAGCAAAATCGGCAAATGTCTCGCGTGTATTGACGGGGGTATGAACAGCGCCAGTGGTAGGCTGGATGCGGTAATCGTTATCTGTCTGGAAATAATCCATAACACCAGTCAGGTTGGTAACCGTATCCCCGCCGCGGAAATAGTGGGTTGTTGTAATGGGGTTGCCATCGGGATGGCGCAGGACTGCAGGGTTTTGGGTCGTGATACCGTCATCCAGCACAATGCTGTTCTGGCTAAACAACAGGTTCGAATCGGCAAATCCAGTAACCGAAGGTTCAAATTCTGCTGTGTAGGTCATGAACCGGTGCGAGGTCAGTACGATCTGCCCGTAACGGTCATAATTGAAATATTCTGCGATCGTCAGCGGACCCGGGAATACCACCAGCATGCCTTCATATTGCTCAAGCTGCTCCTGCCCGGTAAGGGGGAAGCTTATTGGTTGGGCAGCCGCGCTACCGGTGCCGCAGTGCAGGATCTGGGTCGCCGGGCTGATCTCGGTGATGCCGTAAAATTCCACTACCGTGCCGGAAACACGGACCCAGTCCCCAACCTGCACATCGGTGCTGGAGTTGTACACAAAGATGCCGTCCGAGGAAAGAGGGTTTCCATCACCAACGGGGTCCTGGATGTAGAAGCCGTCAAGGTCGCCTGAATCACTGGCAGCATTGTTTTGGAAGTCCCCCACCACAATCCCCTCGGTGGTCACCGGACCTGGCATTGTCGTTGCCGATTCCACACCCTGAATAGTATAGATTGGGGTATAGCTATCACCGCAGCCTGGTACTACACTGAAGGTAAAGGAATAATCTGCCTCCATATAATTGTATAAAGTATCATTGCCGTCATCGTCATAGACCTTATTTGCATAAACCGTAACAGTACAAACATCACCAATACTGAAATCTGTATCAGGGTCAAGCACAATAACCGGGTCTGCAGTCTCATCTACCACAGCCGTATGAGCACCAGAGATGTCACAGCCGATGGCAAACCATCCGGATTCAACGGTTACGGCTTCACTAAAAGTGATTTGGATATTTTCAGCCTTGGAGAGAACCCCCTCATCGGCGGGAATCGTAAAAGTGATCCTTGGGGAGAATTCTCTCCAGCTCGGATAGTGGCTGCCTAAGGAAGTAAAGGTGTCCTGTGGGAAGCTATCCCATTCGCTGGCTGGATCAAACGCATCGTTATGGATCGAATCGCCCGTGGAAATTGAAGGCTTGCGAACCAGCGTGTGCTCAACCGTTGTTATTGGTTCTGTACCCCAGTAAGAGCCTGGATCGATCCCTACCTGTCCTATTACATCCACATAGGAACTGTCAGAGGCATGCTGCAGAGCCACAGCATCGTCGCCGTTATAATAGGTAACTGTTGATGTTATGTCTGCTTCAGCCATAATAGCAGCATTTGCTGAGGGGTTGGCAATGACGTAGACATCGCCATCAGCCAATAGTGTTTCCTCTGTCCATGTAAGTGTGTAGACCGGCGTAGGTGATCCGTTTGGAAAAGTCACCACTTTATACGCCTGCAAATCAACCGCTGCGCCTGTACCATTATAAATTTCGATTGCTTTGTTATTACTTGAGCCCTCAATGTATTCAGAAAAGAAAATATCATCGGCAAAAATTTCTTCGATACCGCAACTGGCAGTATGCGAGCCTATATTACTAAATGTGTCTTTTGGATAAGAAGTCCACTCAGTAGAAGGATCAAAAGCATCACTGCCGTCGGTGTCGCCAGCGCATACTGTGGGTTTACGGACAAGCGTTTGATCGGCAGTGCTGACACCGTTTCCCGTCCAGGCAGTTCCGGGATCAGACCCTATCTGACCAATGACATCAATAATGACGCCATTATGCTTCAATGCCACGGCATCGTCACCATTAAAATTTGTCACTGAAACAGGTGAATCCCATGCATCTCCAAGATTACTTAAATCAGCAACTGCTAATGGGTGAACCAGAACCCATACATCGTCATCTGCAAGGGTACCAGCCAGGGTCTTTGTTGCTGCAGCAGTGGAAATTCCATTGGAGTATAGTTCAAGGGTGTAAGCCGACAGATCTACAGCTGAACCTGTACCATTGTAAATTTCAATAGCTTTGTTGTAAGATCCTGCATCACTCCCTTCAACATATTCAGAAATGAAAAGATCCGCTGCAGTTGCCTTCACGCCTGGTTTTGAAACAAAACCCAGGGCTCCGAAAAGGAAGACGACGGCCAGGATGATATTAAACAACGTGAATTTGGATTTCATTGCTTGCTGCCTCCGGTTGTTTGGATTGGTGAATAATTGATCAGGAAATGAATTCGCACTGGCAGCCCGTATCCCCCGGTGGGCGCTCTGTGCGATAGATACATACAGGCTTTGGGTCGCATCATCAGCAGCGCCAGACTCTTCTGCTTGCGATTAGACTGATTTGCATTCCGCTATGCCTCCAGTTTTTTCTTTGACGGTAATTTGAAAATCAACCTTAATCTTATCATGCCCAAGCGCTTTTTCCCGAAATCCTAAAGTAAATTTAACAATCTGAAACCCCATCAAAAAGAACATCACCCTGATGCTCACCCGATTACACGCCGCATCCGCAGTCCGTCTGGACGCATCCGCAGTCCGTCTGGACGCATCCGCAGTC
>CAYVWM010000069.1:0-6249 GCA_964455505.1 uncultured Anaerolineaceae bacterium | reverse complement strand
TCCGTCTGGACGCATCCGCAGTCCGTCTGGACGCATCCGCAGTCCGTCTGGACGCATCCGCAGTCCGTCTGGACGCTTTCACAGTCCATCAGCACGCTGCACGGTGCTATAATTGGCATTAATGACCCGAGAACAGCGGAGGTATCCATGAGCACAATCACCCATGTCATTAAACGCAACGGCAGCCTGGTGCCTTTCACCCCCGAACGCATCAGCAACGCCATCTACCGAGCGGCAGTTGCTGTGGGCGGACGCGACCGCGCCACTGCCGAAGACCTCGCCAGCCAGGTAGTCGCACTGCTGGAAGCTGAAACCCCGCCAGGTGTGCATCCCCACATCGAACAAATCCAAGACTTGGTGGAAAAGGTGCTGATCGAAAACGCCCACACCCGGGTTGCCAAGGCTTACATCCTCTACCGGGATGAACGTGCCCGCCAGCGCGAAAAACGCAGTAACGCCTCGCAGCAGCCTTCCCAAAACATCCCCTGGGCAAAATTGTGGAGCGTCTTGGATTGGGCTTGCAGCCACGATGTGCATACCGTAGCCCAGCTCAATGAGCATATCCGCAAGGGCAGCCTGCACCAGATTGTCACCGCTGCAGAAGCAGCTTACCACGAGGACGTGGAGAACGCTGCCAACCTGGTGTTAAACCGCAGGGACGAAGTGCGCATGGTTTTCATTGCCGGCCCTTCCTCCAGCGGCAAAACCACCACCACCATCAAGCTGGGTGAACAACTGGCGCGCGAAGGGCTCAAGCTGGTCACGCTGAACGTGGACCACTACTTCCACGACCTGGAACTGCATCCCAAAGATGAGTTTGGCGATTATGATTTTGAGACCCCCCAGGCGCTGAACATGCCCCTGATCAACGAACACCTCACCCACCTGCTGGCTGGCGAGGAAGTGCGCATCCCCTATTACGATTTCAAGACGGGCACCAGCCATAAAGACCGCACCCCAATGAAGCTTGAGAAGAATGACATTATTCTGATCGACAGCCTGCACGGCCTTTACCCTGAGATGACCAGTTCCATCCCCGATGAGATGAAGTTCAAACTCTACATCGAACCGCTGCTGCAGCTCAAGGACAGCCGGGGTAACTATGTGCGCTGGACCGACATCCGCATCATCCGTCGCATGCTGCGCGACGCCTCACACCGCGCTTACGATCCAACCCAAACGCTGCTGCACTGGCACTACGTCCGCAGCAGCGAACTGCGCAACATCATTCCCTACATCAACAGCGTGGATACCATTGTCAACAGCGCCATGCCCTATGAAATGCCGCTTTATAAAGCCAAATTGGGCAGCGAATTTGCCCGCTGGGCGCAGGAGTACGAGGACGATCCGCTGCGCAGCGATGCTTATGAGCGCGCAGCCCGCATCAACCAGCTCTTTCAGGAAATTGAAGCCGTTAGCGATGACTCTATCGTCCCGGAAAACTCGGTCATCCGGGAGTTCATCGGCGGGGGCATCTACCGCTATTAAACCCGGCGGATACTCCCACAACCAATACAAAAACAGCAGGCGGTGCCTGCTGTTTTGCTTGTTAATACCTTATTTTTACTGACAGGGACCTGAAAACCCCTCAAAATTCCCCCCATAAGGGATGTTGTCCGCAGTGTAGACCACATTCCCAAATTCATCGTAGCAGGTATGGGCGTAATAACAGCGCCCATCGTAAATGCGGTATTCGGATTCGCAGTTAGAAAAAAGCGCCAGCGATTCGCTTAGGCCAGTGCCGTACTCGCCGCTGTGAAAAGCGCTTGTGTGGGCTTCATCGGCAAAAAAATCAAACTTCAGGGTTGGGCGGTTGGAGATAAAGCGTTCGAATGTGCAAATGAGATGCTGGGGGTAGTTGGGATCGGGATTGCAGAGAACATCAAACTCGTCATCGATGCGGGCGTAAATGGTTTGGTCCACGTTGGCATGCATAAAGTAAAAGTAAGTGGTTTCGTCCCGCACCCAGGCCTGGTAAAACTTGAAGTTTTCTGAAAAACCGGGAAAAGGCGTGGGGGTTATGGTGGCGGTGGCGGTGCTTGTCGGGGTGGAAGTTGGCAGGTCAGTCGGGGTAACCGTCGGCGTTTGGGTTGGGGTTGAGGTGGGCTCAGGCGTGGCAGAGGGAAGCGCAGGGGATTCTACCGCACTCTTTTCCAAGGCAGGCTGGGCAGCAGGTGCATTGTTTTGCCCCGCAGCACACGCCGCCAATATTAATGAGAGCACAACCAGGAATATTATTGAAAAACGCTTTGTCATCATTTCTCCACACCGGAATTTTTCACTGTTTCCGCTCCCATTATACAACCGGCGGAGGGCCGCTAACCAGGCTACCAGCAAGGTCCCGAAAATTCCTCCACACCTGGCGGAATGGTATTGACGGAGTAAAACCAGCCGCAAGCATCATAGCAAGTGTGGCCTACATAGCAGTTGCTGCCATCCTTGCGGTATTCGGTCTCGCACGAAAGGTACTCGCCGCGCAGAGCGCACCAGGATTCAGTTGGCGCCCAGCTAACATTGTGTGGAGCAAACAGTGCGCGCGGCCAAATCAGCCGCTCGGTCAGGCGCAGAGTGGGTGTCGGCGTGATCGTGGGCGTATCGGTTGGGGTGGGGGTCTGCGAAGGTTCAGCAGTTGGGCTTGGTGTAGGTGTCGCAGTGCTGGTTGGCGGCGGAGCTGATGTAGGGGTTGCGCTTGGCAGCGGTACAGATGTGGCAGTTGGGCTGGGAGTCAACGGCTGAGAACAGGCGCTCACAAGCACTGCCAGTATCATTAAAGGGAAGTGCAATTTGGGGTACATCGAATCCTTGCTTTCAGGTCAATAACAGGGTCCGCTGAAAGTATAGTCGCCGCCCCCCGGGGGGATGGTGTTGACTGAGTAGTAAAAACCGCAGGCGTCATAGCAGGTCATCCCGACCACGCACAGGCCATTGTAATTGCGGTACTCAACCTCACACGAAAGGTTCTCCCCTCGTGCCGGGCACCAGGTATTCCCGCCCCAGGTGATATCCGCAACGCTAAAAGTAGCCCGAGGCCAGATCAGGTAAGGGTTGAGTGCGTATGTTGGGGTGAGCGTTTCGGTGGGTGTAGCTGAGGCTGTGGGGGTAGGTGTTTCAGTTGGGGTTGGCGTGGCGGTGGGGGTGAGTGTAGGGGTGTTTGTTGCGGTGGGCTGCGGTGTTTGGGTAGGTTGGGGAGTATCTGTCACTGCCGCAGTCAGGGTAGCCGGCACATCCATACTGGGAGCGCATGCCGAAATAAGCAGGCAAAAAATCAGCAGTGGGAGCGTTTTCCACTTTTTCTTATTGCCGTTTTCATTACCGATAAGCATCATTCTCCCAGGCTTTCCTTGAGTTTAATCACACGGAACAGTAAATCCCTGGAATTCCGTCCAGACCTCGGGTATATTGTCCCGGGAATAGTATATCCCACAGGCGTCGTAACAGGTATGGGCGTAATAACAGCGGCCATCATAGAGACGGTACTCAGACTCACAGTAGACGTCCTGACCGCGCAAGGCGCAGTCCGTGTCGTGATAGAAAACAGTATCATCCGCCAGACCGGTAGAGTATTCCTCGGAAAATACAAGGTCGCTGCGGGCAGCATCGGTAAAAAAATCAAATTGCATCAGGTCCTGGCCAAAGATTTTTTGATCGCTAATGCAAATAGTATGGATGGGGTATTGAGGATCCGGGTTGCAAACCAGGTCATAATCATCAGCGCGGGCGTAGAGCGTGCCGGCAAAATCCGCTTGCATGAAGTAAAAAGTGGTGGTCTCGCCGTCATTCCAGGCGCGGTAGAGACTGAAGCCCGGCAGAAAGCCCTTGAAGGGGACTTTGGTAGGCGTAAAAGTGCGTGTTTGGGTTGGCAGCGGGGTTTGCGTTGGTGTGTTGGTCTGGGTAGCCGTCGGAGTTATGGGCGGTGGGGTGGGTGTTTGTTGTTCAGGAACTGTAGTTGGCAAATCAGATGTTTCCGTCAGGATCGAATGGGTATCACAAGCGCTTAACACCACCAATAGCACAAAGAAGTAAATAAACAGGCTGGATTTGGCATGCATAGTTGCTAATTCTCTTGATCGAATGCCCGCACATTCTTTAAAAAAATGATTCCGCTTGTCTATTGTACTCTCACACAAGCCCTGCGAAGCAAAACAGATACCAAACGCTTATGTTCTTCTTTTGTTTACCTTATCCTCCTTTGATGAAATCGACAGCTGCATTAACCTGCACGTTTTAATTACGACAGCGCACCTTTTGGGTAAATAGCCCCCCGGCGGTATGTTTTTATTAACTTTTCGCAAGGCTTGTCCAAAACAAACGGTTAGTAAGCATCTTTTTTGCGCTTACTGCGCCATTAATTTTGGCTGCTCTTCGCCATCCCATTTTGAGAAAATGCACACAGCTCGATAATTCCCATGTCGGATGAGAAAGTTCTCTGACTCTAAAACTATCCAGGAATGACAACCGCTCAACACCATTGCATCCAAGAAAGCCAAAATTTATAAAGCAATTGCACGGACTAAAAAACACCGATTTAATTAACATATTCAAAAATTTTGCTCTATAATAAACACATGAACGAGGATTTTGCAAAAAAGAAACGTTTCCTCGGCCTGTTCTTTGGTGTGTCTGCCGGAGCAGCTTTTGCCCTGACGGCTTGGGGAATAGATGCCCTCAAATTGTCCAATGCAAACCTGGCAGATCCAGCCTTGAAGTTTGTGCCCGGTTTGTTGATCTGCCTCATCGCTGGAGGTTTTGTTGGCTGGCTGACGATAGCATTAGACAAACCTCTCATCAGTTTGCTGCTCTGGGGAGGTTTTGGGGCTTTGCTGGTGTGGCTGATTCTTTGGCTGCCCGTGCAAGCCGCCCCAAAAATCATCACATTCTTACACCCCAATCTGAACAGCTGGCTGGAATATCCACTGGTGGAAGGCACTTCCCAACTCCAAATCATTGGCTTGATTGTGATTGCAATTCCATGCCTGTTGGCTGGTTTGCTTGAACCTCACCTGGTGGAACAAGCGCTTGCCTCCGGTCGGCCTGGCAGTCTGATCGGCCTTGTGTTGGCATGTGCAATTCTGCTGGGCGGGGTTGGTTTTGCCGGGGATGATCTCCTGAACAAGCATTTCCGCGAACCGGTCCAGGTAATGGACGATTTGCTGGCCTTTGCGCAGGACAACTACGGCAAGGAAGTGGAACAAACCCTGGCCAGGCGCATGCACCTCAGCACTGTAGACGGTCTGGGGGATTTAGTGCTCAACCCAAGGGAACTGACCATTGCTGCCTATGATCGCAATTTGGGTCAAGTAGACATTTTTGTCAATTTTTCAGGCAAATGGGTGCGCTGCACGACAATCTACTCGCAGCCCGTCCGCTGTGAACTGGTAAAAAACCTTTCCCTCCGATATTCACTTCCCACTCTTAATGGAATTTTAACCTTTTACGATAAAAATAATTATTAGACCTTGCAAATCGGGGTTATAATTCTGTGTATGTACCTGAAAAAGGCACATGATATTGCTATTTATTGTCAGCTTAATGGATCATCCATGCATCCGACAATAAGAAGGGCTGATTAATGGCTGAACAGTTGTTAAACGTACAGGGGCTCGAAACACGGTTCAAAACACCAGAGGGTATTGTTCATGCAGTCAACGGAGTATCTTTAACCCTTGACGAAGGAGAAACCCTGGGGCTTGTTGGAGAAAGCGGTTGCGGAAAAAGTGTCACCATGCTCTCCCTGCTCCGTCTCATTCAAATCCCACCCGGAGAAATTGCTGCAGGCAAAGCTTTTTTCAAAGGACAGGATTTGCTCAGCATGTCCTCCGATGAAATTCGACAGGTCCGCGGCGGGCAGATAAGCATGATCTTTCAGGACCCGAT
This sequence comes from uncultured Anaerolineaceae bacterium, assembly GCA_964455505.1. Lineage (GTDB taxonomy): Bacteria > Chloroflexota > Anaerolineae > Anaerolineales > Anaerolineaceae > Mesolinea. The sequence goes on along the minus strand of CAYVWM010000069.1, from coordinate 375 downwards.
GACATCGCTTAACCCCGTAATGACCATTGGAAAACAACTGGAAGAACCCCTGCTGCTGCATTTGGGTATCACCAAGGAACAAGCCAGAAAACGCTCTGTTGAAATGCTGGAATCTGTTGGCATTCCGCGGGCAGCTGACCGCCTCAAGGATTATCCACACCAATACTCAGGCGGAATGCGCCAACGCGTGATGATTGCCATGGCGCTTTCGTGTTCCCCACAAATCGTCATTGCGGACGAACCCACAACAGCTCTGGATGTGACCATTCAAGCCCAAATTGTGGACCTGGTCATCAGGCTGCGCGAAGAATTGGGAATGTCCATCATTTGGATCACACACGATCTCGGGGTAGTTGCCAGCATCGCCCAGCGTGT
>CAYVWM010000068.1:8679-10676 GCA_964455505.1 uncultured Anaerolineaceae bacterium | reverse complement strand
ACCTAAATCTCGTCCTCATCGATGAAAGGCATCAGGTGTTTCAAAACCTTTAACTTGCCGTTTTTCATCAGATCCCGGGCGATATCGGTGAGCACTTTGGTGTCGAGAAATGGCGCCAGACCCACCAGGTAGCGTTCTTTTTGTTCGGTGTTCATCAAGCGGGCGATCTTCCCGAGGCTCTCTTCACTCATGAAGGGAGCCAATGCATTCAGGTATTGCGAATCTTTTTCAGAGTTGAAGATTCTTTCGGCAAAATTGGTCAGGTCGCCTTCTTCCAGAAAGGGGGCGAGCGCGATCAGTTTATCGAAACTGCCTGTGATGCGCTGCTGACGGTCGATCATGCCAGCCAGCTGCGAAATTTCCAGGAATGGCGCCAGCGGGATGAGCTGCGACAAATCGGTGATCCGGGTTTTGCCAATCATCTGCGCCAGACGTTTCGAATTCAGGTGCGGCGCCAGGGCGATTAAGGTCTCCAATGTGTATTCCTCGTCGGCGGCTTTTTCCACCACTTCCTCAACCTGTGAGGGCTTCATCAGCGCAGCCACTTCGGCAACCTCTTCCAAATTGATGTTGTCGGACTGATCGATGATTTTGTTCACGATGGTGGTTTCTTTTTCAGAACCCAGCAGTTCATCCACGTTCACGCCCAAAATTTGGGAGAGTTCCAACAGCTTGGCGATGTCGGGCATGGTGTTGCCCCGTTCCCAGTTGCTCACCGCCTGGTAGCTTACAAACATCTGGTCCGCCAATTCCATCTGGGTCATATCTTTGGCTTTGCGCAGCGCGGCGATTTTTTTACCAATATTTTTTGTGTCAAACATAGTTACCTCTTCTTCTATTATTATAGTGGTGTAGGGCCTGGGAATTTTGAGTTTCCTCCAACTCCTCAGCTCTACTACTTGATTACCGATGGATTATCTGTTTAGCTGGCTGTAAGGATTGACAACATAGCTGTTCTGGGCTTTGTATAAGTCCTCACTTTTGGCGATGCTGATCCATTTATCAAAATCGCTCAGATTGGTATCCTTGCGGGTCTTTGCTTTTGAAATAATGCTGGCCTGTACCTTATCTGCAGCCTGCGGCTTTCCAAAAAAGAAAGTGAATAAGTTAATTTTCCTGGTGACTAACATTGCATGCTCCTTTTTTTCTCTATCCACATTGTAGGGTAAAAGGGGCGAGATTCCTATCAAGCAGCGCTTGAATCGGGGCGTTTCAAGTGTTAATTGAGCTGCCGGTTTTTCTGCTTCAGCGCAGGCTTTTTTTAGAAAAGAACAGGCGCGGGGGTTGAGCACACCCGGCTGGATTCCCGTTGGGATGTGCCCGGTACAGCTTTCCAGGCAAGCGCTTAAGGTGCAGCAGGCTGCGGACTGGCGGCCTCGTCGGGCAGTTGGTCGGGGAGCAGATCGGGCAGTTCGTCTTCCACGTTGCGCAAATGCCTGTAAGACCAACCCAGCACGTTCACCACCAGCACCAGCACCCCCAAAAGCAGATAAATCAGCCCAATCCCCCGCCCCGGCCCGGTGCCGATCAGCCTGCCCTGAACGTCCGGTGCGGTCTTTCTCTGCCAGATCACCTGGCTGCAGGATTGCGAAACGGGTATGCTGCTGAAGGCCAAAAAAGCCCCAAAGCCCAACAGCACCAGGTCGGTTGTGGAGCCAAGGAGGAAAAGCGCCGCTCCCACCAACAGGTGGGGCACGTAAATACCCACCATTTTGCGTTCCGGTCCGCCCCAGGCGCTCACCACCAGGCTGCCCGCCAGAAATCCCAGCCCGGCTGCAGAGGTGAGCACCCCCAGGATGGCCGGCGTGCTCACGCTGAGCACCAGCGGGGTGAAGAGCACCTGGGCAATGCTGGTGAGGAAGTTGGTAGCGGCAAAAAAGATCAGGAGCGCAAACAAACCCTTGCGCGCCCGGATGTAAGACCACCCGTAAAAAGCTTCTTTGAGCAGGGATCCGCGCACTGCCTGGCCTTCCGTCGTTCGCTGCACCGCGGGGATG
>CAYVWM010000068.1:0-8669 GCA_964455505.1 uncultured Anaerolineaceae bacterium | reverse complement strand
GCTCCGGGGCGGGCAGGTAACTGAAGATGATCGGCACCAGCATCAGGGTCAGCACCGCCACGGCAAAGGTCGCCAGGTCAATCATGATGACCCCCTCCAGCATGATGACGCCGATCAGCACGCCTGCGGTGACGAGCGCCAGGATCTGGGCCACCCCCTCGGCCAACTGGACCATGCCGTTGGCGCGCCCCAGCTGCTTTTTGGGGACCAGCAGGCTGATAGCGGCGGAGTAGGCCGGCCATTGGAAGGTGGCAAAGGACGAACTGAGCGCCAGGAGCAGGTAGATATGCCAGATTTCGAGCTTATCGCGGGAGAGCAGCAGCAAAATGGCCAGCGTGCACAGCGCTGCGCCTGCATCGCTGAGGAGCATGGCCTTGCGCCGGTCCCAGCGGTCCACCAGGGCGCCGGCGATGGGTCCGATGAGGATGTTGGGCAGGCTGGTGAACAGTTGGATCAGGGCAAAGAGCGTGGAGGAACCGGTGCGGAGGAACACCCACACCCCGATGGCAAAGCCCGTCAGCCCGGAGCCGGTGAGGGAGACCAGCTGGCCAAACCAGATGATCAGGAAAGACCTGAGGCCTTTGTGTTCGGAGGATTGCAACCTTGCCTCCTGAGGGGATGTTGGTGCGTTAATCGCGTTGGACAGGGCAGCCGCCCAGGCGCAGGGTTCCGCGCATTGGGGTGGGCTGAATATGCAAAGTATAGACGATTTGGGCCGGATATCCAAATGGGAGGGGGATGGATACTGCGAATACGACGATCAAAGCCCCGAAAAAATACTTTTTTTCAAAATAGTAAATTACCCCAGCCTCAAGTCAGGCGATAGTTGTTTATTTTTCGACCTTAAGCCTTGTTCTTTGAGCCTTCTCTTAACTTGCCAATCTTTTCCAACTTGCCTGTCTTTTCATCTTTATATCGCCAGAAGTCCCATCCGTTCACAGATTTCCATTCCACGGTGATGACTTTTGCTGCTGCAGTGGGTGTTTGGTAATCTACACCATTAAAGACTACCGATCCTTCAGCAGTACTTAGCAGTGCGGAATAGTTTTTTCCTCTGTGATTTGCTTCAATTTCTACAGGGTAAGTATCTGTTTTTTCTGGAAGTTTCTTTTGCGGGGTATCCTTCTTTTGATTCTCCAGAGTAACACCAAGAAGTTCAGTCCAATAATCAGAGTCGAGGGTTGGAACGATGTATTCCTGTTTTTCAATACCGACCTGGTATTGTATGAGAAGATCCACGAGCAATCCCCCATTAATTAGCCGGATCGGAGTTTTTCCCGAAGATTGTGCTTCTTCTTTAGCATTTGCTGTAAAATCGCTGGGAGTAATTATTAACCCCTGTTCCGAATCCGCTACTTTTAAAGAACCGCGCAAGTTTCTCACCACGCTGGCACCCACATTATGCGTCCATCTTTTTGCTTGAATAGCGACTTTTACTTCGCTCAACGCATTTGAACGCAAAATGCCACGCACATCAACACCCTTATCGTTGCTAAAAGATGTCAATTCAGTTTCTACAAAACCCATCTCCTGGAGTAAAAGACGGATTAATTCTTCAAACTTTAGAGGATGAAGCTTCAAGAGCAAACTGCGTAAATCTTTCTTGAATTGCGACTGGACACTTAATATCTGATTTTGTATCGATCCAGAGCCCATCGTCCTTAAGGCAAACGTTCCCTTTGTCTCACCCCGTCGAAAGCGGGAATCCGCTTTAAGCGTATCCGTATAAAGTAAAGCCCCCATGCTTGATTCGGGAGTAGAACCTTTAGTTTCAAGTAAATCTTTTTGCTGGGCTCGGGCTGTTATTTCTCTGTAATGTAAAGGAATTCCAGCTGATTTTAGTACTTCGTAAGCAGCATCTTTAAATTGCATCCCTGTGCTCCTGATTTGAACTGATGATGACCCACATTAATCTATTCATTCCTGATCCGTTCCTCACGCTTATAAATATTGCGAAGAAATCCAAAAAAATTATATCATCTCTGAATGTAGATTAGGCTTGGCAGTAAAAGCCTGATAGTTCCCCTTTTGCCCGCAGCACGCAAGCCCTAAGGCATTTCGCTTGCAGACCGGACGGAACGGGATTTGGGCAGAAGCAGGATAAAAGGCAGCCCCAGCGGCACCAGGCCGGCGGCAATCCAAAAGAGGGTGCGCATTCCAAACACATCCGCAAATTTGCCCGCCAGCACCACCCCCAGCGCGCTGAGGATGAAATTGACCGCCATATACACCCCGTTGGCCAGCGAGCGGCTGGCCGGGAAGCTTTCCAGCACCACCGCCATGATCACCGGTATCACCGAGATGCCAAAAAACCCTGTGAGGATCAGGAAGGGCAGCTGCCAGAAGCCCCGCACCAGCAAAAAGAGCATCATGCAGATTGGGGTGGCAGTGTACGAGATGGCCAGCAGCCGGCGCCTGCCGAAGGTATCGCTGAGGGATCCGGCCAGGAAAGCGCCGATCACCCCGGATAGCTGGGTGATGGACAGCGCAGCGCCTGCCAGCCACAGCGTGGACCCCTCCCCCGTGAGGAAGGTGGGCAGAAAGGTGGTGAGCGCCGCAATCATCAGCGAACGGGTGATGATGACCCCGGCGACGGGCGCCATAACCCGGCGCATGGCCCACACAGCGGACTTCCAGCGAAATGCGGCTTCGGGTGCGGGCTGGGTGGTGTTGACCTGCGGCAGTTTGAAGTAGTAAAAGACCGAGACAAAAATGCCCCCCAGCATCAGCCAGGGCAGCCCGTCCAGCGTAAGAAAGCCGACCGCCGAGACCACCAGCAGCGGCCCCAGCCCGCGGCCCAGCTCTCCGCCCACCATCCAGAAGCTCATGCCCCGGCCGAGCTTGCTGCCGGAGAGCGTGCTGCCCAATACCGGCCCGATGGCGTGCAGCGAGGCGGAGCTGAGCCCGGCGATGAGCAGCAGAAACACCAGGAAGGCATACCCGGGGGCAACGCTGAGCAGGCTCATGGCTGCGCCTGTGAGGGCGGGGGCCAGGATGAGCAGCAGGCGCAGGTTGCGCTTGTCGGCCAGGTGCCCGATGAGCGGCTGAAAGACCGAGGGCAGCTGCAGCATGAGCGAGAGGAAGCCGGCGGCGGTGTTGGTGAGGGTGAAGCGCTGGATGAGCACGGGCAGCAGCGGCGCCAAAAAGCCGGTGTAGGTATCGTGGACGGCATGCGCGGAGGAGACGATGGCCACGCCCTGGGTCTGAAAGGTTTGCTGATCAAGTTCGGCTGAGGTTTCCATGTGCGTTTGCCCAGGGATCAATTGTACCTGAATGCCGCCGCCGGGGGGCTTGTGGATGCACGCGGGAGGGAAATGCAGGGGGGGGAAATCGACCCCCGAAGGCAGAAAATAAATATTGGGATGAGTCCTATGCTGCCATTAATGCCTCAATTTCTATTAACTCGAAATCGGTTTCGTGTGCGGAGTCTTTTGATACTTATTACAAGGAACCAATCAACTTAAGATTATCCGTTTTTTCGATTTTTTATTAAATCAATCGAACTTTTAATGATCTATCGTATTATTAGAATTAATTATTTTCCAAAGTGCTAAACAGGTTATTATTTTTCAAAACATAGTTTTTCTTGCTGTAATTAGATTACCAATCACAAAATTTACTTATCTGTGAAGAACATATTATCTACTCTTTTTGTTAATTTACAGAAATTTGTTCCTCTGACGGTTTTAATTGGTAAGCGTATTGCAGATTGGATTGAAATAAAGTACTTGTAATTAAGTCTTTTGCTTTAGCCGAAGATTTCCATTTGCTTTTGACGCATAGAATAAGCACAATTTTTTCACGGTTACCTCACAAAGAGAAATCTTTTTTACTACCAAACCGATGTATCTTCAGGCCACTCATCAGTATCGTAGCTAGAAAAGATTGCGGCATCCAAAATACATGGCAGAACACCGGTTTGAATACACCAATCCCGAAGGATATCGGATACAAAACAATAGTATTCCTCTTCTCCTAAAGCCATCGAAGAAAGGGGGAGGGGAAAACCAATCGTACGAAGCCACTTAAGAACGCGGGAATCTAGAACAAATTCATATCGGGTCAATCCAAGAGATTGCCAAAAATTACGAGATTGTTTTGGCCCAAAACCGGAGAAGGTTTTCTGGATGTAAAGAGCTGCTTTCCGCTCGAGCATATAATGATCTGGGGAGGGGTCTGATTTTCGCTGTTCCTCAAGATGATTTCCAAATTCATCCATGGTCGACCAATCACCAGAAAATAATACTTCATAATTGTGTTTCATCTGCTTGGCTATCTTAGGCCCAAATCGAATCCCACCAAACTCCTCGATTTTTTGTTGAATAAATTTTTCAATATCATTAACCTTGGAACATTCCTCCAATGAAAGCAGAAAAGGCTCAGCGAGTAAAAACCTACTAATCGGGCTTTTTGGTCCAGATCGTTGTTGTGTTGTAAAAAGGCACATTGCCATTGTGAGCCAAATATCTTTTCGAGAGCGTGAGGGGATTTTGCCATTCAAATTTCTCAATTTGCGATTAACAACAAAGGTACGCTTTTCATTGGCCTTCACAATTGAAACCAATACTTGGTCATCATCCTCTTGGAAAGATATATCGAGTTTCATACCACCACCTTTTCTAATAATGATTTTAGTTGAGATTGAAATTTTCAATCATGCCATCGATTATGTGTCAGTTTTTCTGTAAAATAGTCATGTATCCTTTCCGGTAATGATAGTCTAAGTAATCTCCATATTCAAATAGATCCTGCCAAATTCCCAATCCTTGCTAAACTTCATCAGCACCGCAGAGACAAGCCGCAGACAAGCGTTTTCATTGGGGAAGACCCTTATCACCTTGGTACGCCGTTTGATCTCCTGGCTGAGCCGCTCAAGTAGGTTGGACGTTCTCAATCTTTTCTGATGCAAACGTGGAAAGGCAAACTCCGAAAATCCTTCCGGTAGGTTGACTTCCATCCAATCTGCCAGCTTAGGCGCAATCCTGGCATATTTTTCGACTGACTCTTTGAGATGGCTTTCAGCCGTGTCTATATTCTGAACGTCAAAAAAGGAACGGATGTAGTCAGCCACTTCTGTTCTCAGGCTCACCTTAGGTACATAAGATTGAGCATTCTGCTTCAGGTAAAATTGGCACGTCTGCCAGGGATTACCACCTAAGATCGCTTTGCGTGATGCCTCCATCCCAGCCAGCAACCATTCGCGTATGGCCAACCTGCAACAAGTGCACCGGTTGGGAACATCAACCCTGCCTGGATTGGCAAAAGCCGGTAGGGGATGGATCCGTCCAGCGTTACTATCTGGCAGAATTCTATCAGGCGCTGAGCTGATTTGGCGGATTTTTCCGCTAGTTCTCTTCTACCCACTTCTACCCAGGAACAACTCAAATAGCTGCCTTCCCATTCCGGCGGGGGTGGATTATAATAACCCTTCAACACACTCTACAAGGATATCAGCATGCAACCCATCTCTCTTACCGGCATCAAACCCACCGGCGACCCGCACATCGGCAACTACTTCGGGATGTTCAGACCCGCCATCGCCCTCACCCAGAAATACCTCGGGCTCTACTTTGTGGCAGACCTGCACGCCCTCACCACCACCCCCAAGCGCCAGGAACTGCAAGCCCTGATCTACGAGGTGGCTGCCAGCTGGATCGCACTGGGGCTGGACCCGGAAAAGTCCGTCTTTTTCCGCCAGTCGGACATCAGGGAGATCCCGGAATGCACCTGGCTGCTGAGCTGCCTGACGGCCAAGGGGCTGCTCAACCGCGCGCATGCCTACAAGGCGGCCGTGGATAAAAACCTGGAAGCCGGGCGCGACCCGGACGACGGGGTGAACGCCGGCCTCTATAACTACCCCGTGCTGATGGCGGCGGACATTCTGCTGTATAACTCGGACGTGGTGCCGGTGGGCGAGGACCAGCGCCAGCACATCGAGATCACGCGCGACATCGCCGAAGCCTTCAACCGCACCTACGGCAATACCCTCAAACTGCCCGAAGGCGTGATCCCCGAGGATGTCCAGTCCGTGCCGGGCATCGACGGGCGCAAGATGAGCAAGAGTTACGGCAACACCCTGCCGCTGTTTGGCCCCGACAAGGCCGTGCGCAAGCAGATCATGCGCATCGTCACCGACAGCACCCCGCCCGAACTGCCCAAAAACCCGGACACCTGCAACCTGTACCAGATCTACCGCCTGTTTGCCGCGCCGGAACGCCTGGCGGAGGTGCGCGGGCTGTACCTGGACGGCGGCCTGGCCTACGGCGCCCTGAAACAGGAACTGGCAGATCTCTTTTTGGACTACTTTGGACCGGCGCGCGCAAAGTACGCCGACCTGATCGGCGACCGGGCCTACCTGGACCGCGTTTTGGCGGAAGGCGCCGAAAAGGCGCGCGAACACGCCCGCCCGGTGCTCGCCGGCATGCGCAAAGCCGTGGGGTTGGACGCCTGAGCCGGCGCAGACGCAGATTGGCACCAGGCAAGCGCACGCAAGCGCCGCCTGATCGAAATCAACGGACTAAATCAACCACAATCGAGTAATCATGCCCGCCAAAACCCACCAACAACAGAGCGACCTGGCCGTGCTGCTTGGCCTGGTCAGCAACATTGTGCTCTCCATCCTCAAAACGCTGGTGGGCATCATCGGCAATTCCCCCGCCCTGCTGGCGGACGGCATCAATTCCACCTCGGACGTGGTCTATTACCTGGTGGTGGCGCTGTTCATCCGGGCATCGCGCAAGCCGGCAGACGATGAGCACCCCTACGGGCACACCCAGTTCGAAAGCATCGGCGCGCTGGTGGTGGGCGCTTTTGTGATCACCACGGCGGTCACCATTTTTTGGAATTCCATCAACGCGCTGGTTAATCTCCTGCAGGGAAAAAGCGGCTACCAGGGCGGCAGTGTGCTGGCGCTGTATGTGGCGGTGGGCACGGTGCTGCTCAAGATCCTGATGTACGTTTTTACCAGCCGCATCGGCAAAACAACGCGCAATGCTTCGATCATTGCCCTGGCATCGGACCACCGCAACGACACCCTGGCTGCCTCGGCCGCCGCCGTCGGGATCGGGCTGGGCAGGTTGGGCTATGCCTGGGTGGACCCGGCCGCCGGCGCGCTGGTGGCGTTCTTTATCCTGGCAACCGGCATCAGCATCCTGCGGGACGCCACCTCGGTGCTGATGGATACCGTGCCCGGCAAGGTGTTGAACGAGCAGATCCGCGAATTGAGCGCTGGGGTGGAAGGCGTGCGGGGCGTCGATGACGTCCGCGCCCACCGCTTTGGGCAGTATTACGTCATCAACATCACCATCTGCGTGGACGCCGCCAAAACCGTGCGGCAGGGGGACGCCATCGCCAGCGCCGTGGAACGCACCCTGCAGGAAAACATCAGTTTTGTGCGGGATGTGTTCGTGCACTACCACCCGGGCTGCGATCAAAGCCCCTGAAGCCCGGCGCCCCCGCTCACACTCCCCGACCTGCTCTTTGCAAAACCCATACCCCCATTGCCCTGCGGGTTGGGTTATAATTTTTTTACAAAACACACCAAAAAAGCGCAGAGCAGCCTCACCCACGCGCATTTAAGAAAGGGAAACGATGAACAACTTCACTTTTAGCAATCCTACCAAAATCATTTTCGGCAGCGGAACCATCCCCAGGCTCTCGAAACTGGTACCTAAGAAAGCGCGGGTGCTGCTGCTGTATGGCGGCGGGTCGATCAAGACCAACGGGGTATACAACCAGGTAACGGCAGCGCTTAAGAAGCACGACCTGCTGGAGTTTGGCGGCATTGAAGCCAACCCCGACTACGACACGCTGATGAAGGCGGTAAAAATAGTGCGTAAGAAGCAGGTGGACTTTCTGCTGGCGGTGGGCGGCGGATCGGTGATTGACGGCACCAAGTTTGTTGCCGCAGCCGCCCCGCTTAAGGACGAGGACCCCTGGCAGATCATCGCCGGGGACCTGGCAAAAAAGTTGAAGCGCGCCGTGCCTTTTGGCACCGTGCTCACCCTGCCGGCTACCGGCAGCGAGATGAACCACAACAGCGTCATCTCACGGCGCAGCACCCAGGAAAAAATGTCTTTCGGGTCGGACCTGGTCTTTCCGCAGTTTTCCATCCTGGACCCTGAAACCACCTACTCGCTGCCCCAAAAGCAGGTCCGCAACGGGATCGTGGACGCTTACGTGCACGTGATGGAGCAGTACCTCACCTACCCGGTGGGGGCGGTGGTGCAGGACCACCAGGCGGAAGCGCTGTTGAAGGCGCTGATTGAACTGGCGCCGGCTGCCATGCAGGAACCCCCAGACTATCTTGGGCGCGCCAATTACATGTGGGCAGCCACCAATGCGCTCAACCACCTGATCGGCAGCGGCGTGCCTCAGGATTGGGCTACCCACCAGATTGGGCACGAACTGACCGCATTTTACGGGCTGGACCACGCCGAAACGCTGGCGGTGGTGCTGCCCTGGCTGCTGTGGTACAAACGCAAACAGAAGCAAGCCAAACTGCTGCAGTACGGTTACCGCGTGTTTGACCTTAAAGCACAAAAGTATTCCGAACGCATCGACCGGACCATCCTGGCGACCGCGGGCTTTTTCAACAGCCTGGGTATGCCCACCGCGCTGACCGCCTACGGCATCGACCCGGACGAAGCCGCCGAACGCGTGCAGGCAAG
>CAYVWM010000067.1:0-10686 GCA_964455505.1 uncultured Anaerolineaceae bacterium | reverse complement strand
CGGCTCTCCATTTCGCGTGTTTGTAGAGGATTGATGCATCCAATCAGCCTCTCCCTGATGGTTCCTCCAGTCAGGGAGAGGGGATTTTGCGGCATATAGCCAATGGTTTCGTTGCTGCCCGTGATCACAGATCCAGAGTCTGGTGGCAATCTGCCTGCCAGTATTTCAAGCAAGGTGGTCTTGCCGCAGCCATTGGCACCAACCAGACCAACATGTTCACCCTTGCTGATGCTGAAGGTGATGTTGGTCAGGATTTGGGTGCTTCCCAGGCGTTTGTTGATGCGATTTACCTGCAGCATAGTAGTTGTTCTTATCCTTTTACCGCGGGCAAGGGTTTGCGCATGTCTACCATGGTACGGTAAGTTTTGTAACCGAGGCTTTCATACAAGCCCAGTGCGCCCGTTGCATTTTCCGAATCCACGGTCAGGGCAACTTCCGTCATGTTCATAGCCTTCATCATATGCATTGACCTGACAATCAAGGCGCGTGCAATACCGCGTCCCCGCCAAGGTTTCAGCACACTGATAGCCTCAGTATACCCACGAAACCTGTGGTTGGCTTCGTTCTCAATGGAATCGATAAAGTTTTGCACCTGTCCTACTATCCGATCACCATCCCAGGCAAGCTGCCAGAGGGTTGGTTGGAACCAGCGGCTTTGCGAGTAGCTTTGATAGTCTTCTTCTCTGCCACGCACATACCCGTAGTGCTCACTGAATGCTTCTTCTGCCCGTTCCCAGGCTTCGTGATACTGGCTTGGCATCGCAGGCTGTACGTGGATTCCTTCAGGTAAATTCGCTTGGGGAATAACCTCAAGATCTCTGGACATGCTGAAGAAATACCGCTTGGGTTCATATCGGGCGTTGGTCAACACATCGTACAGCGTTTGGTCAGTAAGGCTTATTGTCTGGTCGTACCAGCGTTCATCATCACCGGGGACATCGCCCGAAATTTCAAGCAAACGCGCTTCCATCCAATTCAGCAAGGCTTCTTCTATCCCAGAACCTTTCAGTTCAGGCAGGATGTTGATGAAGTTATAAAATACCTTGGCGCTGGCTTCCTGTTCCCACCAAACCCGTCCATAGGCCGTCATCTTGCCGTCAATTTCAGCGATGATCAGATCTTTATATGGATCACAATGACTGAGATGACGGTAGTCCAGGGCTAAATCATCCACGGTGTATGAGCCTTCATGAAAACCCTTGTTTCTCAAGGCCGTCCAAACAGCGATCATGTCGGGATAATCGTCTTCCCCACGAAAGTGCCGGAACGAAAGTCCGCGAATTTTGGGAGCATTAGCTACATTAATCTGATTTAATTTCTCTTCCATTTTTTCCTCTTTTTTATAAATACACTCTAACAAATACATTTGGCTGGGATGCTTTGCTTGTTTTTTGTTCGATCAGGGATTTAACAAAAAACCACGGGCTTGATTGCTGCCCGTGGTTTTGAAGTTAGTTACTTGGTTTTGGTTCTAACGACCAGCAGGCACAATCCACCCTTGAACAGCACCGCTGCCAGAATCGACAAGGCTGCATGTCCATAGCGTGTGGTTAAAAATGTTGCTTGCCATCGTTTACCTCTTGATGGAAAAAATTCTATTTTATCCCAACAGAATTGTCAAGGAGAATTTTAGAAAATATCAGAAATTTTATGAAATAGAGAAAACTACTTTTTTCTCAGGAAACCGAATATCACTACTGCAATGAAACCTGCGAGACTGACACCTGCGAGGGTCATGCCGACCAATTTGTTATCTGCCAGCACCTGCTGAAGCATGGGCGGCTCAAGCGTTGGCGTGGCTGTGGGGAGAGGGGTTTTGCTTGGGACAGGTGTTTTGGTTGCGAGCACTTCTGTGGGGCGCGGTGTAATGCGGGTAGGTGTGGGCGTGAGGGTCAGTGTTGGCGTTGCAGGAAAGGCTCTACGGATGGTCAGCACCTGGCCAATGTAGACATCGGTGGTTTCAGGGCTGTTTCCCGTTAGCGTCATGATTTCTGCGCCTGTCATGCCGTAAGCAACCGCAATGGACCAGAGGTTTTCCCCTGCCTGGACGATGTGGTAGATCGCGCCGTCTGACTGCGGAGTGGACGTGGGGATGTTGCTTGAGTAAAGCGGGGTTGGTTCCTGCTGTTCGATGTTCAGAGCTTGGTTTTGCAGAGGATACTCGACATAGGTTTTAGCTTGGACGGGCAAAACCGCCATGAACAGCAGAGCAAATATGGAAATAGCTAAGTTAAAAATCAGTAACTTGTTTTTCATGATGCCCAATTATAGCTGGTTTAAGCAAGTGCATTGGTCTCTGGGCAATGAAAAATCAAGCTGTCTGGTCGGAAAGGCGAACCATTGGTAGAATTGATAGAAATAGGTCACCGGAGAATTCCGCCCTGATCCCGGAGGTATGCAATGTTGGATTTACGATTATTACGAGAGCAGCCAGATCTTGTTCGTGAAGCGCTTGCCAAACGCCACATGTCTGTTGATGTCGTGGATGAAGTATTGCGCTTGGACGAAACGCGGCGCGCACTGATCCTGGATGTAGAAGGCAAAAAAGCCGAGCGCAACCAGGTCAGCAAGGAAATTGGCAAGATGAAAGATGCAGATTTGCGTGCAGCAAAGATTGAATCCATGCGCAGCCTGGGGGAATCCATCAGTATGTTGGACGAAAAACTGAAGCAAGTTGAGATGGAACTGCATCAGACTGTTGCAGGTATACCCAATATTCCTGATCCGGATGTGCCGGTGGGCGTGGATGATAAAGACAATATCATCGTCCGGACAGTTGGATCTCTGCACGCGTTTGATTTTGAACCCAAAGCCCATTGGGACTTGGGTCCAGATCTGGATATCATCGATTTTGAAGGCGGGGTAAAACTGTCTGGGACGCGCTTTTATGTGCTCAAAGGGGCTGGCGCACGGCTGCAGCGCGCCCTGATTTTCTGGATGCTCGACCTCCACATCAGGCAGGGATACCAAGAGATGTATACTCCCTGGATGGTTCGGGAGGAAGTCATGTTTGCCTCTGGGCAGCTGCCCAAATTTGCCGACAACCTTTACCACGATCATATGGAAAACTTTTGGATGGTCCCAACTGCAGAAGTGCCTCTGACTGGTTTAATGATGGGTGAAGTGCTGGAGGAAGCTGCACTGCCGCTGAACCTGACCGCTTACACGGCTTGTTTCCGGCGTGAAAAAATGAGTGCTGGCCGGGATGTGCGCGGCATCAAACGCGGACACCAATTTGACAAAGTGGAGATGTATAAATACTGTCTGCCTGAAAACTCTGCCCAGGAATTGGAAAATATGGTTGCCGATGCCGAAGCGACCTGTAAGGATTTGGGATTGACTTACAGAGTTTTGCTGCAATCGACAGGAGACCTCAGCTTTGGATCGCACAAAACTTATGACGTGGAAGTGTGGGCACCCGGCTGCGGCGAATGGTTGGAAGTATCTTCAATCTCCAACATTGGAGAGTTCCAAGCCCGGCGTGCCAACATCAAATACCGACCTGCAGATGGCTCCGCTCCAAAATTCCTGCACACGCTCAATGGTTCTGGGCTCGGGCTGCCGCGCACGCTGATTGCTGTAATGGAAAACTACCAGCAGGCAGATGGAAGCATCATAGTACCTGACGTCCTGAAACTTTACATGGGGGGCGTGGAAGTAATTCGGCCATGAACTTTGCACCTGTTTGGGTAAATTACCTGCTCCTTATTGTTTCCGGGCTTGTCCAACTGGTGGGGTTGTTTGGTTTGCTTCTGGTTTTCTTTCCCGGGCTAACCATCATCTGGGTTGGTCAACTTATCTGGGCTATTTACACGGGATTTAACCAGGGGCATGCTGCCTGGCAAGTTAACCTCACCATCGTAATATTTGTGTTGAACACCATCTTAATGTTGGCGGGGTCTATCCTTGATAATTTCCTGATGGCTGGCAAGGCTTATCAGAAAGGTGCGCCGTGGTGGGAAATTGGTCTAAGCCTTTTGGCAATGCTGATAGTGGGCTTATTCCTGACCCCTATTGGGGGTCTGGCTGCAGCACTTTCAACCCTTTTCTTGTGTGAATATTATCGGTTGGAAAAGGACAAAGCAAAGGCTTGGGAATCTACCAAATCTATGGCTTTGGGCTGGGGTTGGTCTACGCTGCTCCGCTTTCTCATTGCTGTAGTAATGATTGTACTGTGGGTAGTTCTGCTGATCTTTCTTTAAGATTTCATGCGATTTAAAAGCGCCGCAACCACTTAGTGTAGTATACTTGACTAAGTTAGTCCGAATAACTGTAAGAAACGTTTATTTATCCAAGTCGATATAATATATACCCGCCCAGTTTTACAAATTTTTACACAATTGAATACTCGGTCCTCCAATGAAATGGCATTTTTGTAGGTTTTTTTAAAGTGAATCGCGTTAGACGTAAAGGAGAAAAAATGAAGGTCAAGTATTTTGTGTATGCTCTGTTTCTTGTTTGCTTCATGATTGGCGGTCAGCCTGGTGCTTTAAGTGTCCTTGTGCCCGCCAGCGCCCAGATTGTGGATGCAGGACCCTACGTCACAACCATCACGGTCAACTCGACCCTGGACCCGGATAGTAGCGGCTCAACGACCTGTACAAGTACTCCTTGTACTTTACGCAGGGCAATTGTCCAGGCACGCAGCCTGGGTGCAAGCGCCCGGCCAGTTTTGATCAAATTTGACATACCGGTTTCTGATCCTGGATACGACTCTGTTAACAAGGTATGGATATTTGATGAATTCAAGGTAAGCACCATCGAGTTGAGCACAATTTTCCGCTCTCTCACTGGAGGAAGCATAACCATCGATGGCAGCACTCAGCCTAACGGTCGGACAAACGGTCCAAAGATCATATTGGTGGGGCCTGGAACAGGCTCTAACCTTGCGTTAAATTTATCTTCCGGTATACATAACACCATCCGGGGGATAGCATTTCAAAATTGGAAAGACAGCATCACTATCACTTCTTCCGAAAGTACCATCGAGGACTGCTGGTTCGGATTGGATGTTGCCGGCATGAAACCTGCCTGGCGCGACGATAGCGACCCAAAACAGGGCAGCGGCGCCAATGGGGTTGTCTTGCTTGCGGGCGGCAGCAACAATCTAATTCAGAATAACGTATTTCTGGGTCTGAATGGTACTGCTGCTACCATCCGTAACGATGGAAATACTTTCAAAAACAACAAGGTGGGAACCACATATAAAGGTACAACCCCAGGGAAAACCACTGACCCCATTCTTTTATGCACTGAGTGGGATTGGTATGGCGGTAGCGGCATACGGATTGATGGTGACGACCACATCATCGAAGGCAATATGATTACTGGGATCCGCCTCGATTTGTTCAGTTCATCTACCCAACCCGAAGCCATCTATGTTGGGGAATCTTGCGATCGTGTCATCATTCGGGAAAACCTGATCGGATTAGACGCACTTGGGAATGATCGTGGGGTATGTGGAAGAGGTATTAATGTCTTCAATAGTAAACAACTGCACATTGAGAACAATACAATTACCAATCCATTTAATTCAGCTATCCTTTTGAACGGCACTTTGTATCGTGATGGGGAAATTTCCAAGAACGTTATCCGCAAGAGTACTCCCTGGCTGTGGCCAGAAGGCGCACCCAAAGGCGATGATGCAATCGTACGCTTTACTGCTTTGCCCGATTCATTTGAATTTTTTAATCCAGCAAAGATAACATCTATAAGCGGTACTGCAGTTGTGGGAACCGCAGGAGATGGAAGCCCGTGCCCTAATTGCCGGATTGAAATATTTATGGATGATAACGATGGAATCAACGAAGCTTTGCAGTATCTTGGGAGTGCAACGGCTAATGCGGCTGGCAAGTGGACATTTACGCTTCCATCACCCCTAAAAGCCGGGCAAGGATTGCGCACAACCAGCACAACTACCACTCCGAATATCATCAGCGGTTATGGACCTAACACAACAGTGGGTCTGTCTGAGCTCTATATCCCGGTATTGAGGATATACTTGCCAATGATAACGAAATAATTTCGTCAAGTAGAAGCACCCCCGATCAGTTTGCGGGGGTGCTTCTTTCTAAATAAGGGTGCAATCGTAAATTGTCCATTGCCTCTAAATAGGTCCCTGGGTTTGCCTGGTGATCTGAATGCGATAGAGGATATTGGATTTTTCAGCAAAATATTGATGTAGGGTAGTTGTGGTTATTTTTGATTGAAACCACTGGAATTAGATAAACGACGCTGCCTCACCAGGTAGAGAGCAATAGAACCCGCCACAGCAGCGTTGAGAGATTCGATTTTCCCATGCATGGGCAGCCGCAATAATTCATCACAAGACCGACGCACCAAGCTGCGCAGGCCTGAGCCCTCATTGCCAACGACCAATGCAACACTGCCATCCAGACGCAGTTGATCTGGCGTCTTTGAACCTGGCGCCTCATCCAGTCCGTAAATCCAGACATTCTCGCGCTTGAGGCGTTCTATTGCCTGAACGAGGTTGTATTGGGCTATAAACAGGTGTTCTGTGGCACCCGAACTGGCGTGTACAACGGTGGGGTTTACCTGGGCGGCCTGTGCTGAAGGAATGACAATGCCCTGCACTCCCATAGCCTCTGCACTGCGCAAGAGGCTGCCTAAATTCTGAGGATCTTGAATCAGGTCAAGCAACAGGAAAAAAGGCGGTTCATCCGCTTTCTGTGAAAAAACCAGCAAGTCTTCCAGGGCAGCATAAGGGTACTGGCTGGTCTCCAGGGCTATTCCCTGATGATGGGGATCGATTGCTTCAAGCTTATCCCGAGTGGCTTCTTCTACCCGAATCTTGCGTTCTTCAGCCATTTTTAGCACTTGCGGCAGCTGTCCCTCCAGCTTTACACCTCTGGCAAGCAGCATTCTAAAAACCTGCCTGCGTTTAGCTCGCAAGACTTCATAAACGGGGTTTCGCCCGGTTATCCATTCTTTCAATGCTTACTCCCAACTCCAGCTTGTGCCTTCTTTGCTGTCTTCAATCACAACGCCCAATGCTTTCAGTTCGTTCCGAAGCTTGTCTGCCATTCCCCAGTTCTTCTCGGCTCTCAGGTCGTTCCTGAGCCTGACCAGCAAATCAATAAAAGCATCAGCGTTAGTGGCTGTTGTTTTTTCTTCAGCAAGTTCCAGCCCCAAAACACCGGTCAGCTCAATAAATGTGTTTTGTGCCGGCCGTAATTGGGCTTGCGTTGCACCGTCGGCGCGCGCCTGGTTAATGGACTTGATCAACTCAAAAATGGCCGCCAAAGCCCCTGCGCTGTTGAAATCGTCATCCATACTGGTCTTGAAATCCTCTCTGGTTCTGACAGCCTGATCAGAAAGGGCTATGGCCTGGTCTTCCGATACGCCAACAGATCCGGGCAGAGCAGGTTTTTTGGCACTCATCAAGCGTTTATAAACTTGTTCCGCCTGGTTCAGCACTTCATCTGAGAAAGTCAGCGGACTTCGATAGGAACCAGACAGCACCAATAGCCGCATGATGTCACCAGGGTACTGCTCAAGAAATTCGTCGATACTGATGATATTGCCAATAGATTTAGACATCTTCTCGGATTTCAGCGTCAGCATACCATTATGCATCCAGTAGGTGCTGAACTGTTTGTGGGTGACCATTTCTGTTTGCGCGATTTCGTTTTCGTGGTGAGGAAATATCAGGTCGTTGCCGCCGCCGTGGATGTCTATTTGTTCTCCGAGATGGTGCAGATTCATAGCGGAGCATTCTATATGCCAGCCAGGGCGGCCTTTTCCCCAGGGGCTGTCCCAGGCAGGCTCACCGGGCTTGGCAGCTTTCCATAAAGCGAAATCCATCGGGTGTTCCTTGCGGTCGTCCACCTGAATGCGCGCGCCGGCATTCATATTCTCTAATTTCCGTCCGGAGAGTTTGCCGTAATCTTCTTTGGACTCTACCCGGTAATAAACATCACCTTCTACCTCGTAGGCAGCATCGCTCTCAAGAAGTCTCGCAATCATTCCCTGTATGTATTCCATTTCTTCCGTGGCACGTGGGTTAACTGTTGCTGGTATGATGTTGAGATCAGCCAAATTGCGCTTGTAATCTTCGATATATCCTTGTGCTAACTGATAGGGATCAGCGCCTATTTTATTTGCCTTGTCGATAATTTTGTCATCTACATCGGTGAAGTTCATAACATACTTAACTTCGTACCCGGAGTATTCCAGGTAGCGTCTGATAATATCAAACACAAGGGCAGACATGGCATGCCCGAGGTGGGCTTTGTCGTAAACAGTTGGGCCGCAAACGTACATGCGAACCTTGCCTGGCTCAAGAGTCTTGAATTCTTCAGTTGTGCGGGTAAGCGTATTGTAAATTTTGAGGGCCATGATTACCTCCGGGTCTATTCTGTTTCAGGTTTGGCAAAGATCATTCTGCCAGCCGATGTTTGCAGAATTTTTGTGACGACCACATTGATTTCCTTATCCAGGAAACGCTGTCCATTTTCCACGACCACCATAGTGCCGTCATCCATATATCCTACCCCCTGATTGAATTCCTTGCCTTCCTGAATCACTTTTATCCTGAAATTCTCACCTGGCAGCAGGACCACTTTAACCGCATTGGCAAGGTCGTTGATGTTGAGGATACGAACACCCTGTAACTCTGCAATGCGATTCAGGTTGAAGTCGTTAGTCAGGATAGGACAGCGCATTTGGCGCGCCAATACGACCAGTCGGTCATCCACTTCACGTACCCCTTCCACATCAATATCGCTGATGGTAACCGTTGTGTTTTCATCCTGTTGGAGTTCGGCAAGCACATCAATGCCCCGCCGGCCGCGCTGACGGCGTAAAGAATCTGCTGAATCAGAGACAAATTGCAGTTCATTCAGCACAAAGCGGGGAACAACTAAGGTGCCACCTAAAAATCCAGTTTTGGCGATATCGGCGATTCTGCCGTCAATAATTGCAGATGTATCTACCAGGATTTTCCGTTCTCCATCAGACTGGCCTCTTCCAACTCGGGTTGTAGAGCGTGAAGATATGGATTTGAAGAAACCTGAAAATTCCTGATGTCTTGCCATAAAAATGCTGGATCCCAAATAACCGCATACAACCACAACTACCATGGGTAAGATCTGTCCTAAGGGTTTGGGAAGCAAGGAAAGGGGATAGGCCAGCAACGCCGAAATGATCAGCCCAATAATCAGGCCTACTAAGCCACTGATGAGCGCTTGTGGTGATGATTTAGATACGTTTTTCCGAAATGCCTCAACAGGTTTGACGCTGATCCAAGGGGTCACAATATATCCGATAAGCAAAAACAGGATAACGATGACCATTACGGTGAGGCCGTTACTTAATGGGTAAGTAGCCCAAAATGAGAGTAAATAATTGTGTATCGCAGGACCAGAAAAAAAACCAATAATACCAAAAAGTACCGCGCCGATAATTCGCGATAAGAGAACTGCATTCATATAAAGCCTCCATTTTAAAGTGCAGAATAATAAGGAAAATAAAACCTTAATCAACAATGATGATAGCACTCAAAATTCATTGAGTCAATAAAAAGCGTTTTATTCTGACAAATATATTACGAATTTTCCCGTGAGTACCCCCTTTGAAAAGCGGCTATCGGTTTTTTTTATATGGTCGTCTTACAGCACTCGGTATTGCAGAATTTTTTCTTGAAACTTGGTCTGCTTTAGGACTTTGATGATAAGTAAGAAAAGCATGCAGTTCAGAAAGAGCCAGTGGATCAAATGTAAATGCATGGCAAATATCACATTCCCAGGCAGGGAAATTTGGAATGCTCAGCAGTTTACCTTCCAGAATTGCGGAATATGTGATCTGTTTGGGCTTGATCCTGCCAATCTGACAGTGTGGGCAGGTCTCTGGGTTCACGAACGGTGTGTTCTTCATTTTGATCGATTATACGCTTAAACAGACTTTTGGATTTGGCAATTTGACTTCACAAATTAGCAAATTTTAGGCAAATAGGCAGCTTGATTCTGTCTTTAGTTTGCTTAATTAGCTGCATTGACCAGGTCTGGAATCACCAGCGATTGAATTGCTTGGATTGGGAAATAGATAAAAAGCGCTTTGCCTACCACATCGTCCATTTCGACGGTACCCCACTGATGCGAATCCGAAGAGTTGTTGCGATTATCTCCCAGCACGAAAAGTGTATCCATCGGAACTGACCATTTGCCCTCGTAGGCAGGCAGCTCGGCAATGTAAGGCTCGGTGAGTGGGTGACCATTCACACTTACGATACCCTTGGATACTTCCACTGTATCCCCCGGAAGACCAATAATGCGTTTGATGTAGTCTTCTTCCTGATTTCCTTGAAAGTGGAAAACCACGATATCGCCGTGCTTTGGTTCGCCCCATTTATAGGCAAGTTTATTAACTACCAACAGGTAGCCTGGTTGCAGTGTTGGTTTCATGCTGATATTTTCCACGCGGACACGTGAACTGACAGCATTGATAATGACAAAGAGAACCAATGCCAACACGATGGTCTCGAGGGTATCGATCAAAAAACCGATCCGGTTCGAGTTTTGTTTTTGCTTCTTGGGTTCACCCGTTTCAGGTGTAATTGTTGAGGTTATATCTTCCAATGTTATTTCCAATCCTGCCATACATTCTGGCCTGGTTACAATGGCATATTATACCAATGTTCTTTCATTTAGCTTTTTCAGTAGCAGGTTT
>CAYVWM010000066.1:0-10778 GCA_964455505.1 uncultured Anaerolineaceae bacterium | reverse complement strand
CGGCAGATGAATCACTGGAAATTTCTACCAGGTCTTGGTGAGGAGTGAGAACTGGCGCGAAGGGATCAGATGTTTGGCTGATGAACAGATTGCGGAATGCAGCAATAGCCAGTGTCAGGATGGATCCCATAGCGGGCAGGTATTCATAAATGGGAATTTGCACAAAGGCGTAGTAATAAAGCGGTTGCGTGCCGCGCTGTACTTCCTGTTGGGACATCCAATAACCCAAAGCAGCAACCAAGCCTTTAAAGAAACCTTCTCCGTGGGTAAAAAATGTGGTGTAAAAAACAATAAAAATGCTCCAGAATATCGCCACAGAACGCAGCCAGACCTTCCGGTTCCACATCATACCCAAAATCATTGAGATCAGGATCAGCGCAACAAATACTGCACCTGACCGGAAAATACCCGCTTGGGAATAATCCAGCGGATCGAAGCCCAATAAACGGACTGGCAACGCGGTGAGTAAAGGTAAGATCAGCAACAACTGCAGCACAACCAGGTCAAAACTACGCATCTTGCGAATCTCTGGCATCCCCATACCGCGAATCAATAAAGTGATTGCGGTGACAGCAGCTGCAAGGAATATCAACGCAGAACTGAATAAGAGCGGATTGCTCAGCACACCCGATGGGACGCTGCTATCATTCGCGGAAGCTTCCGGATTGTTGGAAAGCATCATGAAAGAAATGACCATCAAGATTGAAAAAAGCGTAATGGCAATTGCTATACTGAAAAATGTTTTAGTGCGGTTGTTTTTCCAGGGTTTTCGTAAAGATTCTGCAATAAAAAGCAGCGCTAAAAAGACAAGTGCTTCAGCAGAAAAAATGTAGGATGTGGCTTTGTCGGTATAGTGCATGGCTGTGATAAATACAAGCCAGTAAAGATGCTTGTTCTCACCGCTTTCCAGATAACGGAGAAAGAGCCACAGCAATACCAACCCCCAGAAGACAATGAAAATTTCGTTGCGTGTATAACGGCTGTAAAAGAGAATGTAGGGCGAAATCATGAAAAGTGTTCCGCCGATGAGCGCCCCTATCCTGCCGAGGTAGCGCTTCCAGGCAAATATGGTAAAGATGACGACAGCAACGCCAAACACTGCTGCGGGTATCCTTGCGCTAAAATCAGAATCTCCAAAGAGAAAATACGATAATGCCAGTGCGTGAAACTGGAATGGGCCGTGGGTTACGGGATCGTAGATGTATGTGTCCAGCGTATAGGAAGGGACTACGTGATTTACTTCGTCGTGGGACATAGTTCTGGCGCTAAGGTCGTAAAAACGGGTCAGAACCGTCAGAATAATAATCAGGGCAATCAGCAATCTTTCGATCGTAAGGGCAGGCCACCAGTTAACAACGGGTCTGTCCAGCCAGCGATCGGAGGTCTTTTGCGATCCCTCCATGTGTGTTTGCGAAACCATAACCATACTCCATTCAGCGATTTGGTTATTATGCCAGTTAACCCTAAAACTATACAATACTCCCGGCAAATCGGCAAGGCTGCTGGGAACGTATGAGCCTGGAATATTTTCTTCAGGTCAGGAAGCAGGATTTGCCAGGGCATAGGCGAAGTGCAGTACAATCATTTTGATGAAATCGCCGGTCACTAAGAATCTGGTTTGGATTACTTTTCTGGCAGCAATTTTGCTGCTTTGTGCCTGCCAGTCAGACCTGGAGACAGCGGTTCCAAACTATGCGGATGTGCTGCGCGATACAGTAGTTGCCGAAGCGTATCGACAGACCCAGGCAAATTTACCCACATCAACTCCGCTGCCAGTGCCAACCCTGACAGACACATCCACGCCAACGGTAATTCCAACCATTGTAAGATCGCAAACCCCTGAGCTTACTTCTACAAACATCGAGGGGTGCAATCGCCTTGCTGCAGGAAACCCTCTTGATGTCACAA
Source organism: uncultured Anaerolineaceae bacterium (assembly GCA_964455505.1). GTDB lineage: Bacteria > Chloroflexota > Anaerolineae > Anaerolineales > Anaerolineaceae > Mesolinea. Next base: position 8,870 of record CAYVWM010000066.1, on the reverse strand, counting down.
TCCCAGATGGTTCGGTTATGCAGCCCGGAATGCAATTCGTCAAGACCTGGAAACTGGTAAATTCAGGTGCCTGTAAGTGGACGCGGCTTTACCGACTGGTGTTCTTTTCTGGAAATCCAATGGAGGCAATGCAATCCCAGCTCTTACAGGATGAAGTGCTGTCTGGCGAGTCAGTGGAACTCAGCGTTATCTTCACTGCGCCAATGGAACCTGGAGTGTACCAGAGCAACTGGATGCTGCAATCACCAGATGGAGAGCTCTTTGGATTGGGACCAAATAATGACGCGCCTTTCTGGGTTGCGATTGAAGTAGTGGAAAAACCTACGCCAACGATTTCTGCTACTTCAACAGGAACTCAGTCCAATCCTTTGGCAGACACCCCTGTTCCTGCCGTCACAACGACCATCACGCCAAAACCTTAAGAATTATTCGTGTGCTAAGGAATTTATGAATGATTATGTAGCCTATAACGCCCATATGTGGGATGTATGGAGCCAGGAGAAGAATACCTGGACTATCCCGGTCTCACACGAGCAATTTGTCCTCAGCCAGCAGGGCGATCTGACACTGTTTCTGACCCCAGAAAAACCTGTGCCTGCCCATTGGTATGAGGGCTTGGGGAAAAAGGTGTTGGGTCTGGCAAGCGGCGGCGGACAGCAAGGACCGCTTCTTACTGCACATGGTTATCAGGTAACGATATTGGACAACTCCTGGAGACAACTGCATGCTGAGAGGATGGTTGCAGAGCGAGAAAACTACAGGATCGGATTGGTCAAAGCGGATATGACCCGACGGTTTCCCTTTCAGGATGGAGCCTTTGATTGGATAATTAACCCTGTTTCCAATTGTTACATCGAAGACCTGACCAATACCTGGAAGGAATGCTTTCGGGTGTTGAAACCAGGCGGCACATTGATGACCGGATGGACCAACCCCATCGTCTATATGTTTGACGATGTGGATAGCGAAAAAGACGCGACAACTCCACTGGTTTGCTGCAATCCCCTGCCCTATAACGGCAGGCTTCTGGCTTTAGATGGAAAAAAGATCAGCCTGGACGAAGGTTACCAATTCAGCCATACTTTGGACGCCCAGTTGGGTGGTCAGGTGCGTGCTGGTTTTCTGATCAGGGATTTTTATGAGGACACCGACAGCAGCAGCCGATTAAGCCATTACAGCGCATTGTTCGCTGCCAATCTTGCAATAAAGCCCTGAAACAGAGATACGAGCATGTGTTTGTGATTTTTTAGTAAAAAGCACAACCATGATTTGCTTCATGAGAACCGATGCGATACAACTGGGGTTGTGAATTGTGATAGGATAATTAATCAAAAGTTGATTTTGGAGAGAGAATATGAGTGAAATGCCTGCCAACCCTGATCCTGCCAACATGCTGGGGTATATCGATGCTCTGCCGGATGACCTTGAAAAAGCCTGGCAGCTTGGCCAACAATTGGAGTTGCCTGCTTTCCCAGAGATCAATCGTATTGTCATTGCCGGAATGGGTGGGTCAGCCATCGGTGGAGATTTACTGGCAGCATACCTGGAACCTATTGGGCGGGTGCCGATTGTGTGCCATCGCGATTATGGTTTGCCTGCCTGGGCAAATGGCAAAGATACGTTAGTTGTTTGTTCCTCGCATTCGGGCAATACTGAAGAAGTGCTCTCGGCTTACCAGTCAGCGAAAACACAAGATTGTTCCATTCTGACGATCAGCACAGGGGGAAGATTGCTCGAAATGGCACAGGCTGATGGCGTTCCGGCCTGGACTTTTGTGCACACGGGCCAACCGCGCACTGCCATTCCTTACTCCTTTGGCTTGCTGCTTGCACTGGTATCCCGTTTGGGAATCATCGCTGACCCAGAATCGGAGGTTGCGGAAGCCGTTGCGGTGATGCGCTCCAGGAAACAGCACCTTGGAGCGGATGTGGCATTATTTTCCAACCCTGCCAGACGGATGGCTGGACAGCTGATGAACCGCAATTTGGTAATCATTGCGGCGGGCGCACTGGAAGTCGTAGCCCGGCGCTGGAAAACCCAACTGAATGAATTGGCTAAAGCCTGGGCATCCTTTGAAGCTATACCTGAGTGCAACCACAATACCCTGGAAGGTTTACTCGCGCCTGAAGCCCTGTTTGAACAGACCTCAGCCATATTTTTACGGGCACCAATGGATCATCCCCGCAATGCCTTGCGCCTGGATGCTACACAGGCGGCTTTTTTACAGGCAGGCTGTGGAATTGATGCTGTTCGCGCCCAACCTGGTTCGCGGCTTGCCCAGATGTGGAGTCTTTTACAGTTTGGTGATTATGCAGCCTATTATTTGGCCTTGTTCTACCAGGTGGATCCAACACCGGTAGCGGCACTCACGGCACTCAAAAACAAACTGGCCAACATGTAGATCAAATTCTGGTCTTACGGTAAAACTAAAAAATTGACCGAACCATCAGCATTAATCCCAGCATGATCATTGGGATGCCCAGGATAGCGCCTACAATCGTGAGGCTAAGAAGGATTCCGAGCAGCAGGATAAGCGCTCCTATAATTGCTCCGAGGATTCTGCCAGTAATGTTGAGTATCAGCATGGTCAGTTTGTAGAGCAGCCAAAACGGCCAGAGCAACCAGTGAACCTTCCGTTTTTCTTTGTTCATTTTTTTCCTTTCTGCCGACCCACCTTTAGGGTGGCTTCAAGTACACTATACTGCACTGCAGCATCATTCCCCTTAGAAAATCTATCGGAAAATAGTCTTAAAAGCGCCTTTTGGGTCAAATTAATGCGAATTGGCACTGAAGAATTAATCTATCGGGAAAGCGTTAATAATGGTAACTATACGTTTTTTGCCTGTGTCTGCAACGACGATGTTGCCACGAGAGTCAACTGCTACACCTCGTGGTGCGCTGAAAAACCCCCGGTTGCCGTCGTTGGGAGCATCGTACCTGGCAATCAACTTACCCGATATTGAAAGCACTTTGATGGTGTTGTTATCCGTATCAGCGACAACGATTATCTCACTGTCAGCTACTGTTACACCAGTAGGATTACGAAACCAGTTATGAATGGCATAGTCGAAGTGGAGTTTTTCGCCATCAAATTTGAGTATCTGCAGGCGGTTGTTGCCGCTATCCGATACAATAATTTTGCCGGATTCATCAATAGCGATGCCCTGCGGTGAATTGAACTGACCTGGCAAAACCCCTGTTGACCCATACGCTGTGATGAAATTCCCCAACGTGTCGAAAACCTGGATGCGGTTATTGCCGCTGTCCGCCACGACGATTCTGCAGGTGTTATTTTCGCACTGCTCGCCCCAAATCGCAATGCCCGATGGATTCTGAAATTCTCCATGTGCAGAGCCCTGTTCACCAAACTCACGGATCAACCGAAAGGTCTCATCAAAGATTCGGACGGAATGGCGTTTGGAATAACTATCACCCGGGTGGGTGACGTACACATTGCCATTGTTGTCCAAGGCTAAATATTGTGAGCGATCAAGGTGGTGATCAAAACTGCTGAGCACATCCAGGATTGTGCCGTTTTCGTCCTGTTTATACAGGGAGTAACCATTTTTGGGGTCAAGAATTATGCGCTCGTCCTCTTGGGTGATTGCAATGTTTACAGGATTTTCCAATGGAAAGGCGTAATAATAATTACTGAAGCCGCTTTCCCGTTTCTGATTGTCCGTTACGGTCAGGGCGTAAATAACCACTCTGTTTGAACGTGGGAAATTTTCGCCATGCGTTGTTTTGCGCAAATTTGAGAACACCTTTTTGAACTCGTAGTTTGGACTCTCAGCGCGATACACCGTAAATTTGTAGTCTTCCGGGTATTGTTCTGCCGACCAGTCCAGGTAGACCACGCCTTTCATAACTGCGCCTTGTAAATCTAAGGTGTTTTCAGGAGCTGCTGCGGATGGAATATGGGTGGCAATGGGAATGAAACCATCACCACTCCAGGCTTCTATGTTGAACAGGGCAATATTAACCCAATGGTACTCCGTGTGTTCGTCTTTGATGATCTCCATCAGAAACACCCCGTTGTTGCCCAACACGTTGATATTGCCAAATGGGTTAGCATAGAGTTTGTGCTGCGTGGCAGTGATTAACTGCTCAGTGACCGGTAGGTTAGGCAGGAAAAACAATCCTTTTTGATTGGTTACGCCAGAAATCTCAGGAACCTGATCAATTATCCCTTCCCGTGCAGCATGGTTTGCGGGGTCAGGCAATCGCTGGTAAAGGTTAACAGTAACCCCAGCTGCTGGTTTGCCAGTGTTGTCCAGCACTTCAAAAATGGTTTTCTTGGGAACATCAAAGAGATACTCACCAAAATAACCGCGCCGATAGCCTTTGTTGAGGTTGAGTGCCAGCGCAGTGTGTTCATCAAATTGCCTTGGGCTGATCCACGGATCGGTCATGATGCCTGGGAAAAGTTGGGCTGTTTTGTATTCCATCTGGAGAGGCAAGCCTGATCTGTCCGGTACCTGCAGTGTCTCAAGGGGAATGTCCAGTTTGTAGGTATCAAAGACACCCAGTTGGTGGCTGAGCTCATGCAGCAGATAAGAGCTTACATCGCTGGAGATATCATAGTAAGACTTTGTGAAACGATAATCCGATTCAATGAAATAGGAGCCATCTTGCAGGCGCTCCATACCTGGGTCTTGCGGGGTAATGCGTATCTCGTCCAGTCGAACACGTTCTTCAATACCATTGGGTGAAGAAGGGTAAACAGAGTTTTGAAAAGCCTCATTCATTGCAGTGATCTGACGCTGAAGCCAATCTTCTGCTGAGTAGGAAAAAATTGGGTCCACAGGTGTCTCGAGCAGATCGTAGACTTCTTGGGGGAGAGTCAGGAGCAGGCTGACAGCCTTGGTTGGGTCAGTGAGAGCATTGTTGGTTTCGTAAGTTTCAGTGATACTGTTATCTGGATCGACCACGAATCCGATGGTATGGTGACCTGAAAGCTTTTCACGGATAGTAAGGTGACCCCATTTCCATTGGATTGAGGCCGATGTTTGCTGACCAGGTTCAAGATTTGAAACAGTCCCTGAAGCGTACAACCCATCGTCCAATAACCAGTGATAAGAAAAAATCCCGCTGGGCTGGGTGCCTTTGTTGCTTATGTGGGCTGTAAAGGTCACAATCTCTTTGTAGTAAGGCCAACGTTGATCTTCTTCAGTTCCCTGTTTTAAGAAAGGAAGCCCTTCGGATGTGTATTCCACACTGTAAGGGTTGTAGAGTGGGCTGCGGCTGATATAGGTCACATCCAGGTCAACCCCTTCTGGATTGGGCATTGGGTTCAGGCAGAAAATATCGGTGCAGGGTTCAACTGCAGGAATCTCTGCTGGCAAGGTAACTGGCTCTTGCAGTCTCGCAACGGTCAGAATGAGTGTGATAACTGCAATCATAAAGAGCGCTATGAGGGTCAGTATCACGGGTTTTGAGAATCTGGTTTGCATCAGGTTTGAATTGGTTAGTTTTTGAACCGCAGCATATTGGCGTTAATTTATTAAATTTTATCTTATATTGATTGCTTTTTCTTGCGATTGCATAGGATCAGGTGTGGTCCTTTTTATTGCAGTTTTATTGCAGCAGCTACTCAAGAATTGGCACAAACAATGTAACTTTCTCAGTTTGTTTTACAATGAAAATATAGCGTTGGAGAAACAAGCGCTCTTGTAGAAATAGAAAAATATTCTGTTATAATATCGCTCTCAGTCAGGAGAGGTCGCATAGCTGGCCTAGTGCGCTCGCTTGGAAAGCGAGTATACCGATGAGGTATCGCGGGTTCGAATCCCGCCCTCTCCGCTGTTTTTTTAATTTCTCAAAGAATCGGTATAGCATTTTTTAATTGGTCAGACCTTCGCGTTTGATTGAATAGTTGGATAAACGACAAAAAAAGCAGAGCATTGTAAAAGCTCTGCTTTTGCTCTCGCGGTAATTAATGGAAAATTAATAACAGTAGACTAATTTCTGCTGCTTATCCAGCTAATCATTGCCTGAAGGACCTGTTCTTTTTCGGGTTCATTGTGGGTTTCGTGATATAGCCCTTCCCAGCGGCGGTAGGTGACGTGTCCGTTGGCTCGCTGTTTAAATAGGTCTGACCCATTAACCAGGCATACCTGGTCGGCAGTGCCGTGTGCCAGATAGAGGGGTAAGGTCCACTCGGCAGCATGTGCCAGCACATATTCTGCCCCGGTCAGGAGAAAATTACCCAATCTCACACTGATTTTATCGTGCACCAGGGGGTCCGCGATGTACGCACTAACCACTTCTGGGTCCCGGCTGAGTGCCTTTGCGTCCAATCCGCTGGCAAGGGTTAAATCCGGGAGGATCGAATCCAACACTTTAGCCAAAACCACCTTCGATCTGGGTGTTGAGGATATGTCGAGGGGTGGGCTTGTTGCAATCACGCCTTTAAGGTCAGGTTTTTCGATCAGACAGTAATACAAAACCTCCAATGCACCCAGACTGTGACCATATAGAAATAGGGGTATCTCTCCAAATTGGTTTCTGGCTTTCTGAAGCACCTGATTAATGTCCTCATTCAATTGCTTTGCTGAGGGGGCATGACCGCGTTTGCCTTCCGATCGGCCGTGACCGCGTTGGTCGAAGGCTATCACTGCAAAACCTTTGTCTGTTAGGGCTCTGGCGACGTGCTCATAACGCAGCATATGCTCACCCACACCGTGCACCAACACGATGGCCGTATTTGGTGTTTCTGAGGTGTGCCATACCCTGCCAGCGAGCTTGGTATTATCGGTTGCATTGAAAGTAAAATCCGTGATCAGGTCTGCTGTGTCGTTTTTGGTTGAAAAATCCATTGTTTAAAAGTTCCTCCTAAAGGCTGAAAATGACGTGTTGTCTGAGAAAACGTTCTGTTGTTTGATAGAAATCGATCAGGTTTTCGGTTTTTCTGAAGCCGTGCCCCTCCCCAGGGTAAAGCCGGTAAGTATGCGGGACTTTGTTTGAAGCCAATATTTCCACGATGCTGTCCGATTGGTCCTGGGGTACTACTTTATCGTCTGTGCCCTGGAAAATGGCGATTGCGTCGCGGATTTTGTCGGCGTGAAAAATTGGCGACCAGTCGTGGTAGCGCTGGGCTGCTTCGGGCAATTTCCCGATCAGGGACGCATTGTAGTGGGCTTCAAATTTGTGGGTGTCCATGTCCATAGTAAACAGGTTGGAAACCCCATAAGAGCACAAACCCGCTTTGAAGAAACCCGGATGGTGGATAAGGGCGTTCAAGACGGTATAACCGCCCGCGCTGCCGCCCTTGATGATGAGCTTGAAAGGATCCGCAAGGCCTTTTTGGACAAGCGCTTGAGCCCCCTCAACGCTGTCCTGCAGGTCAATTTTTCCCCAGTTTTGGCGAAGTTTGTTGCGATAGGTTCGGCCGTAACCCGTGCTTCCGCGGTAGTTGACCACGAAGTAACCGTAGCCTCTGCTGGTGAAGAAGGCGGCTTCCAGGTTGAAACCGACAGGCGTTTGCGATGTTGGACCGCCGTGCACATAAACCACTACCGGCGGAACCCCATCTGCTTTAAAATGCTTGTTGGTTGGGGGGTAATAGGTGCCGTAAACTTGCATGCCGTCTGAGGATTGCCAATTGATGGACTGGGGGTCTGGGAGGTTTTCCGGTTCGACGAGGTCAGCCATAGCCCTGACGACGGTCTGTACTTTGCCTTCTTGGACCATAAGGACGCGCGCAGGCAATTGCGGCGACTCAGCGATCACAGCAAGACTGCCATCCTTTGAAACGCTTAACTGGCTCAAGTGCGTGTACGCACCCACATCAATCCTGGCAGGGCTTGGGTTTTGCAGCGATGTTTGGCAGAGCGAGATCACCGCCTGATTGTTTTCAAAATAATATAGTGTGTCGGAATCTGGCGACCAGGCGATTGCGCGCATGCCCTGCACCCAGGCTGGCGGCAAGAGACTTTTATCCTGGACGAGAATGTGTTTTTGGCCGGTTTGCAAATCGAGCACCAGCAATTGGTCCCATTCGCCTTCGTTGCGCAGGTAGGCCAGCTTGGTGCCATCAGGAGAAAACAGCGGTTGGAAGGTGGGGGTGTCTGCATTGCCGTCAAGTGTGTGCGCTTCAATTAGTTTGGTGGCAGATTCATCGAGCAAACCGAACCTCAGTCGGGTGCCGTCCCAGGGCATGTTGGGGTGATCCCACTCCACCCAGGCGATCGCTTTTCCATCCGGGCTCCAGGTTGGCTGCATGTAAAAATCAGCGCCTTCTGCCAGGATCTGCGGCCATTTGGCGGAGTGCAGGTCGGCTGTTGCTAGAACGTCTTGACCCTCGTAGGAGTTTACGTACAATACCCTTTTACCATCTGGAGAGATTGTTGGGGAGGCACTGCTGCCGAAGGCTGGCGTGAGCGGGTGGGGGCTGCCCGGACCGTAAGGCTTGAAGTAGAGGCGGCCATTTTTATCCACGAAAACCACGCCTTCATCCCCGGCGTCAAATTCCCCGCCGCCATAACCGACGCCGCCAGACGGATTGAAACCGACCGTGAGGTTGTAGGGAGCATCATCCCGCTTTTGGGCAAACAGGCTGGTTTGGCCGCTTAACGATTGGCTCCAGACGAGTGTTTCTGCATTGGGAGCCCACTGGACATCGTTCAGGCGGATGCCCTGTCCGATCATGGTGGGTGTAATGGGTGACGGCCAGGTGCCGTAAGGAAGAAGCTGCTTTTCGTGAGTCATAAGTCACCTCCTGTAAGTAATGGTACGATTGTATCATCAGGTAAGGCTTGGTAGGGGGGTTTGGTGAATTTGGCTGTTGACGCAGGTAGGGGCACGTGCTAAAATAAGCGCCTGTCGGGCGTGTAGCTCAATGGTAGAGCAGTGGCCTTTTAAGCCATTGG
>CAYVWM010000065.1:0-10824 GCA_964455505.1 uncultured Anaerolineaceae bacterium | reverse complement strand
GTTTAGCTATCCTTGCGCTAGGACTTGTTTTTGCTTTTAGCAAAGATCTCAGCAAGATCCTCTATTCCTATATTGCCCTGATTATTGGATTTATACTCTCACAAATCGGGATGTACTTTACCAGCAGGTTTGGACGTACACCTCGGTTTGACGAGATTCTTGCCAACGCATTCGAAAAATTGAGGCATGAATATACTTTTTATGTACACTCTACTCCCTTACCGATGGTACTGGTCGGTCCTTGCCGCATTTGGGTGCCTATTCCTATCTTGGCAGGAGGAAAAATCGCCTATGAAAATGGGAAGTGGCGCCAAATAGGCGGCAATTTCATGATGAAGTTGTTCAGTCAGGAAGGATTGGGCAAACCAGACAAAGAGGCATTTAATAACACCCAAACTATTCAAAAGTACCTTGAACTCAATGGGGTTCCAATTGAAGAGCAACCGCCTATCCAACACGTCATGGTAGCCATCATGAAAAACACAGAACTTGGGGAACTTTCACAAGCGCCAATTCCAGTTGTGCAATTAGAAGAACTCAAACGTTATATCCGCAGAATGGACCGCGACGACTGTCCATCCCCCCTAACCGAAGAGAGTAAGCTGCAAATTACATCGGCATTTGATGAATACAACCAAAAACGCTCCTGAAATCAGGAGCGTTTTTCTTCTAACTTAGCATATTTTTGGAGCAATTCGATTTCTTTGGGAGTCAGGTACCGCCACTCTCCGCTTTTCAAACTGCCCAATTTCAGGGTTCCTATCCTCACTCTTTTGATTTGCCCCACTGGCAAGCCTATCCGTGCCCCAGTTTTCCGGATCTGCCGCTTTTTGCCTTCACGCATGGTTATCCGCAGCCAAGCCCCGTTGTTTGAATTCCTAATTACCTCAACCTTAGCTGGTAATGTTTTGTAACCATCTTCCAATACAACGCCCCGCCGCCAAATCTGCAGTTGTTCCTCATCCGGCTGCGTGATCACAAATACTTCGTATTCCTTCTCGTGTTCATAACGGGGGTGCGTCAGTCGGTTAGCCAACTCTCCATCGTTAGTCATTAAGATCAATCCCTCGCTGTCCAAATCCAACCTGCCCACTGCAAAAAGCTGCTCAGGTACATCAACAAGATCATTGACTGTCGGTCTGGGGTGGTTTAGGTCAATATCCGAAAGATAGCCTTTCGGTTTATTGAGGGCGATGTAGACTTTTCTCTGTATGGTCCTAATCAACTTGCCGTCAACCATGATAGTATCTTTATCGGGATCGGCTTTGTCACCTAAATGAACCACTTTACCGTTTGCTTTCACCCTACCAGCCTCAATCAAGGTTTCACAACTCCTCCGCGAGCCAAGACCAGCTGAGGCCAGTATTTTTTGAATTCTTTCTATCGCCATCAGTCTTTTAGTATCCTTAATTCATTTTCGTCAGTTGTCGGACGGTTTATTGTTAATGCATCCAGGTCCATTTCAGGAAGTTGATCGAGTGAATCCAATCCAAAATGCAAAAGGAAATCCTCTGTTACCCCATATAAAAAAGGTCTGCCAGGCATTTCAGATCGACCTAACTCTTCGATTAAGCCTTTATTCAGCAAGCTTCGCACGACAGTATCACTGTTGACACCCCTAATAGAGTCAATTTCTGGTCTTGTGGTGGGTTGTTTATAGGCAACGATTGCCAACACTTCCATTGCCTGTTGTGTCAATCGACTGGTGACCTCCAAACCCAAAAATTTCTCGATAAGCTCTGCCTGCTCAGCAGCACTTGTCAATTGATACTGATTTTTCACTTTCTGAAGCCGGATTCCATGGCAGTCTACATAATGTTGTGCAAGAATATTTAGCAGTGATTCCACTTGGCTTTTATTTACTTCAATAGCCTTTGAAAGTTGGTCTATAGAAGTTAATCCAGGAGCAGCAATGAGAAGCGCTTCCAATTGGATTAAGTTTAAGCGCTCTGCCTCATTGAGTTTTGAATAAAGGTCAACCATAGTATAATTTTCCTGTTTTTAAGCGTGGTGATTATACCTTACTTAGGAATAATAATTCAATCAAGGAAAAATAGATGCTTATCGTTCTAACTGGCGCAGCCGGATTTCTGGGATCTCATCTCACAGACAGGCTTATCAGCGAAGGTCATCAGGTTTATGGGCTGGATAACTTTATAACCGGTGATGAAAGTAACATTGCTCACCTGCAAAATAATCCTGCCTTTCGACTAATTCGACAAGATGTTTCAACATTCATCGACATACCCGAACACGTAGACTATGTTCTGCACTTCGCCTCCCCAGCAAGTCCGAATCCTGCATCACCCTTAGGCTATCCAAATTTACCTATCCAAACATTAAAAGCCGGCGCACTCGGCACCTTAAACTCCCTTGGATTAGCCAAGGCACACAAAGCGAAATATCTGCTCGCTTCAACCAGCGAGGTTTACGGAGATCCAAAGGTTCACCCTCAGGATGAAAGTTACTGGGGCAATTGCGACCCAATCGGTCCACGCTCCGTATACGATGAAGCAAAACGGTTTGCCGAGGCATTAACGATGGCATATCACCGTTTCCACGGGATAGACACCCACATCGTTCGCATTTTCAACACTTTTGGTCCCCGAATGCGCGTCGATGATGGTCGGGTAGTTCCCAATTTTATTCAACAGTCACTGCGTAAGGAAGGACTCACCATTTATGGAAACGGTCAGCAAACGCGCAGCTTTTGTTACGTCAGCGATCTGGTTGAGGGCATCTTTCGTTTAATGTGGACAGACGAGCACTTCCCTGTAAATATTGGCAACCCCAATGAGACTTCGATAAAGGATTTTGCCCTGCTAATCAACGAACTCACTGGAAACCCATCTGGATTAATCACCCGATTTGCAGAAGGGCTGGGAGATGACCCCCAACGCCGGCGTCCAGATATAACCAGAGCCCAATCCATACTTGGGTGGGAACCAAAAATTGACCTCAAATCCGGCCTTAGCACTACTATTGCGTACTTCCGCCAAAAACTGGGAATTCATGAGGGCGAATAAGCCAAACGAATGGTTTCGTTTCAGCAAGTTTCTTATCGTCGGGGGGCTGAACACATTCGTCGATTTTGGCTTGATGAATCTGTTTACCGCAGTTTTCCATTTTCCACTGGTCCAAGCACAAGCTATAAGTTTCGTTGCTGCTGTAACGAATAGTTACATACTCAATCGAAAATGGGTTTACCCTGACTCTACAGATAGAAGGATTGGCAACCAATTTGGAAAATTTTTCAGCATCAATCTTGCTGGATTGGCTTTGCGATCGCTAACCATACCGCTTATTGACCAAATGTTTTTCCAACTTATCAAGAATACAAACCTGAACATAGGCAATATCAAACCAGAACTCTTGAGTCATAATGCCGCTCTGGCTATTGTTATCCCGCTAACGCTGATCTTAAACTACTTCGCCAATCGCTACTGGACTTTCGGGGATGTGAACGGGAAAAAATAACATCATGCGAACACTAAGGGTTATCGCTGGAAGTGCGAAAGGTCTACACCTGAAATCTGTGCCTGGAGATACAACCAGACCAATTACTGATCTGGTCAAGGAATCATTGTTTAACATCCTTGGTGATGAAATTGTTGGCGCTGAGGTATTGGATCTGTTTGGTGGCACTGGAGCTGTAGGTATCGAAGCGCTCAGCCGAGGAGCAAAATTTGCTACTTTTCTTGATAAGAATTCATCAGCGGTTAGAACCATCCAACAGAATCTTTCGATAACGCATTTTTCTGATTATGCTAAAGTAATCCGCATCGATGCATTTCAATTCCTGGCCAGTCCCACTGAAACGCAGTTCGACGTTATTTATGTTGCACCTCCGCAATATAAGGATATGTGGAAAAAGGCTCTCTTTTTAGTGGATGACCATCCAGAATTTGTAAAAGATGCTGGACAGGTCATAGTGCAAATAAACCCTGTGGAATGGGCTGAAATTAGCCTTCAAAATTTTTCGATTTTTGACACTCGCAAGTATGGGGATACTCTATTGGTCTTCTTTGAAAAAATCAGTTTGCAAATCGCATGATTAGTTGATCGTTCTCATCATATTGGTACAAACCCCAAAACGGAATGTTCCCTTGATGAAATGAAACAACACGCGGAATAAGGTAGTACAAGTCTTCCACCATATCCAATAAATGGGCCTTATCTGGCTCAAACCACCCAAGTTTTCCTTCAATTGATTCCCGAACAATTCCAGAACAATCAAGCGCTTTGAAGATAAAAAAAGCAATTCCTATCAACGATTGTGTGTCAACCATCACCTGACCGCAAAACAGCCATCGCCCTGCAGAAAGGCCTGTTTCCTCCGCCAACTCGCGTTTTGCTGCATCCAGAATATGCTCTCCTAATTCGACATGACCGCCAATCCCGTTCCACAAACCAGGCCAGATACGCTTGTTCTCATCTCCCTTAAGTAATAAAACTTTCCCTTCGCTGTCAAAAGGAAAGATCAGTACCCTGGGTATCATTTGATATCTATTCGCAAGTACCCCTTGTTGTTTTTTACCCATTGTCATTTTCCTATAAAACAGCCCATAAAATCATGCAGTTTATGGGCTGTTTAATTTATCCTCAAGAAACAAGGAACATTGGCAAACCGAACACATCCCTGATTTTTGGGCGGTAATTGTCAGCGTCATAAAACTTTTCAACATTGACAACCCTTTTTCCGCTGGTAACCATTTCCAATGGAACAGCATCATAGTTGCCCTTGTTTATGGCTACCATTTTGCCAAAATCACTTCTTTTGGTTAGTTGCATGGCCAGTGTGCCGTAATTCATTGCCACCATACGATCAAGCATATCTGCTGGACCGCTGCGAACCAGGTAAGCAAGTTTTTGGAACATGATATTTTGGCCAGTAATTGCCTTTACTTGATCGCCAAGTACCTCCCCAATTCCCCCAAGTTTTTTATGGCCATAGGCATCTTCTTCACCAGTTTCAATTACAACGCCATCATCCGCAAAAGCACCTTCCGAAATAACAGCGATGGAATAATTGGATGGATTAGAAAGCTTGTCTTCCAGTAAAAACTGGGAAATTTTCTGATAATTGAAAGGAACCTCACAGATAATTGTACGGTCTGCAAAACTCAGGTAACCAGTAATCAGGCTTGTCTCACCAGAATTTCTTCCAAAGAGTTCAACAATACCAACACGTTCATGAGAACCCAATGATGAACGGAAATTCATGATTAACGAAACTGCCTGAGTAATAGAAGTAGAAAAACCTATACAATACTCGGTTCCATGAACATCATTATCCATCGTTTTTGGAATACCAATGACAGGAAATCCTTCTTTGTGCATTCTACCAGCGTAACTTAACGTGTCGTCACCCCCAATCACAATCATTGAATCCACATTCAGGTGTTCAAGAACTTGTAAGATATGGTCGGTGAAATCCTTCGTGCCATCTTCTTTAATCACTTTGCCCAGGTTGCTATTAATCAAGAATTCAGGTGTTTCTTTAGGTCTGACATTTCCTGGATTAGTGCGTGATGTATGCAAAAAGGTACCGCCTGTGCGGTCAACAGTTCTTACATCGTTAGGTGAAAGGGGCACAACAAAATCTGGATGTGTAGTAGGGTCTGAAATATTGTACTTAAGTAATCCACCCCACCCCCTCCGAATGCCCAATACTTCATAATCTTCATCGTGTGCATTCAATACTACTGCTTTAATTGCCAGATTCAGACCAGGCACATCTCCCCCTCCAGTCATGACAGCAATACGTTTCTTTGTCATTTTTACTACCTCCGAACAATTTCAGTTTAAGATTGGCTTGGTGCTTTCCATCGCCCACCATCTGGTCCACTCAAGGCCAATTAATGCAATAAACGGTAACAATAAGACCACAATGGATGATTCTTTCTGAGTCCAGTTTTGCAGTTCTGCAAAAGTGACCCAGTGGGTATAAATCAGGGCTATGAAAATAATCCAACCAAGTATTTTACCAAAGATTCGCCATTTCTCATACAAGAATCGGAAAAACAATAATAATCCTGGCCACGCCCACATCAGCAACGACCCTGTAGACGTAGGATTGAACAGGGTGAGTAATCCTAAAGTAAGCATGATTTTCCAGGAAATTATTCTTTCATCTCCACCGATTATTCCAAACCACTCCACAAGCAAGTAAAACAGTGTCAAAACGTGCAGGCTTACGCTGACCTGAAAGCTTGCCCCGGGGAAGAACTTGCCTATACGCATCAAGGGGGTATCAATCCAGCTGAAATCCGGATAGGTATTAATGAGCCTTGCAGACCATTCAGCCATCCAACCCGGAAACAAGATTAACGAACTGACCAATAAGAAGGCGATTCCCGCAAGATAGATGGAAAGCACAGAATGGTCTCTATGGGAACTTCGCCAAATGATGAAAAATATTGCCGGAATAATGCTGATCGGTAGGATTCCAATACATATAAATAATAGAATTCCAGCAGCGGTACCTTTTTTTTGTTGCGCTAAAACACAGGCGATTAAAACCAAACTGACAAAAATTGGCAGTACACTCGCGCTTAATATCAATTTGAAATTAGGATACCAAGCAATCGCAGCTAAACTCAACAGGACGGCTTCAATAAGAGAGAGTTTTACCCGCGCCAGGTTGCAGCTCGCCCAGCCCGCACCCAGGATTGCTATTTCGATTATCGTTATAAGGATTGCTTTTGCGATAGGATAAGGAAGGAAGCTTAGTGGTATATAAAAATAGAGGTTAAACGCTGGTTCAAGAAAATATCCCTTGCTGAATTCCCCTGCAAATTTATCGTTTTCTTTCAGTAGTTCAAGAGTTGTTGAATAAACCTCTTTAGAATACGGAGATTCTCCATCTTTCATCCAGGCTTTAGCAGCTGCCCAGCGAGGAGCAAAGTTGTCTTGGATGGAAAAATCGTTTGCGAGGTTGTAGTTCAAAAGGGTCAACCCAATTACAGCTCCTGCAAGGATCAGAATCAGAAGAAAAGAAGGGAATTTGTTCTTAGATACAGTATTGCTGTTTTTCCAAATCATTTTGTTCTAATTCCATTAGTTACATCACAAATCGCCCGGGTTCACATAATCAGGATGTCTAAATTTTATTAGGTTTTTTGAAGGCCAGCACTACAGAGAAAAACCAATTCCATCGAGATTACAAAAAAAGAAAAGAATTACTTGCATTTGAAGGTAAAATATTGTACTCTATTGTAGTGCGAAAACAGACTCATAGAAAAAAAAGGTAACGCTCTCTGAATGGCAAGATTAAATAATAACCCATCATTAGCAGAAGAAACTGAGTCCTCTGCTCTAAGTCGTCTATTGGACTTTGGTCGAAAAAAGACTTATGTCACGTATGATGATATTCTCCAGTTTTTTCCAGAGGCAGAGCAGGATCTGGACCAACTTGAAGAAGCCTATTCTGCCCTGCTCAGTGCAGGGATTAATTACACTGAGGAATCAAATATCCGAGAAGAACCCAGTGATGAGGAACTTTCCGAGGTGGCCGAAGATCAGCGCCAGATTGACGACCTGGCGAATATTGATACTGACGATACCATTGGTCTTTATCTTAAGGAAGTCAGCCGGGTACCCCTTCTCAGTGACATCAACGAAGAGGTCAGGTTAGCAAAACGTATCGAGAAGGGCAGGCTCGCCCGGGAAGAGCTGGCAAAAGGCAGCCTGAGTGCAAAAAAACGTCTGGAATTACACCAACAAATCGAAGATGGTTGGCTTGCTCGGGAACATCTGATTACTGCGAATTCCAGACTTGTAATCAGTGTGGCAAAAAAATATATGGGCAGAGGTGTACCCTTCCTCGACCTGATCCAGGAAGGAAATATTGGTCTGATAAGAGCAACCAAAAAATTCGAATATCAACGCGGACACAAATTCAGCACCTATGCAACCTGGTGGATCCGTCAGGCTGTCACCCGCGCCATTGCAGACCAGGGCAGGACAATTCGTGTACCTGTTCAAATGGGCGATCAAATCAATAAACTCCTCCGCGTTCAGCACCAACTCACCCAAAAACTGGGTAGAGACCCCAGTGTTGAAGAATTGGCTGAAGAACTTGAAGTTCCACCCAAAAAAGTTGAAAATATGATCCAGGTTGCTCGCAGACCCCTCTCCCTTGAAACGCCAACAGATGACGAGGAGGATTCAGTCTTAGGCGATTTTATTGAGGATGATGAAGCACCACCGCCTGATGATACGGCCACCTACAACTTGCTGCGAGAGCATCTGGATGAGGTTTTGGACTCGCTTCCGCCCCGTGAAGTTCGCATCTTACAACTTCGCTATGGCTTGCTCGACGGCCAATCGTACACGCTGGAGGAGGTTGGTAGAAAAATGGGTGTTACCCGGGAAAGAGTTCGACAAATAGAAGCCCAAGCACTTACGAGACTGCGTCATCCAAGTATCCGCCGTAAACTGCGTGATTACCTGGGAGATTAATTCTCCAACGGGTGATTCGATCTTGGTAGGCTGAGAAATGGAAAAAGCGTTGAGTGATTCGTTAGAAAATACACCACAGACACATACAAACTATGAAAGAATGTCAAAAAACCAAGAAAGCGATGAGCCTACTCAACCCATAAACCTGACAGACCAGCCTGACAAACCGATTAATCCGCAATCTCTTTCGGCAACACCTATGAGTGATGCAAATCAACAGGGCGAGATCGCCAAACAAGAAAAATTTAATAAGGTTAGGTCTTTTGAAGAGACTCAGCCAATCCTTGTGAAGCCAGAACAGACTTCAACCACAAATCAGCAGGGGCCACCACAAGGTCCACCATCAGATATTCCTGACTGGCTGCTGCGTTTTGCAGCAGCAGAAAGTGAAACTTTACCTCTGATTCAAGTTGATAGTGATCAGAACCCTGAATTTTCTTGCGATAATCTCAACATTGAAGAGACTACAGAACCAGGGAGTAAGGCTCTAAACCCAGCAGACACACAGTTAGGCAGTGCTGCAGCTGAATGGATATATGAAACAGAAACAACTTTAACTGGGAAAAATTCGGAGTCTATAGATCTAATCGAAGAATTAGACAGATTATCAGACGACGTAGAAAAATCAGCTGCCGCAGGCGAATCAAGCGGTTCAGAACTGGAAAAACATACACAACAAGAAATCGGAAGACCGGTTCCAGAAGACCTGCCAATTCGTGAAAAAATTGCATCACCACCTAAGGAAACACTAGCATCGGGAAGCAATTTAGAAAATCCAAATTGCGCTGGTGTTGAAAGCCCAAAAAGCATAATGGTTGATTCCGAAAAATGGGTACAGAAATTCCTGGAAGCAGAATTAGCAAAGGGTGAATTTGCAGGAGCAGCAAACCAGATCAGGGAACGAGCGGATACATTGGAAAAGAAAAATGCAGCACAAACTGCAATCAGACCTTATCTCACGCTTGACCCAAGCCGTTTACCATTATGGGAAATCAACGCTGAACTGCTGCATGAGCTTGGTCAGTCTGGCTTGGCAGGGGAATCATTGCAGGCATGCAACTTAATTAAAATAAATCATGGAGGTATAAGTGGAACGATCACTGGTATTAGTTAAACCTGACGGTGTGCAGAGAGGATTGATTGGAGAGGTGATTTCAAGGCTTGAAAACCGAGGGTTGCGTATGGTGGCTGCACGTTTTTTACAAGTCAGCCAGGAATTGGCACGCAAACACTATGCTGTGCATGAGGGTAAACCGTTCTATGAACCTCTAATTGAATTTATTACCTCAGCCCCAGTAATGGCCATGGTTTGGGAAGGACCGGATGCTGTCACTGCGATTCGGCAGACTATGGGTAAAACCAGAGGTACCGAGGCAGATCCAGGTACTGTCCGCCATGATTTTGCGCTTCAGGCAAGATACAACATCACCCACGCGTCAGACTCACCAGAAAACGGTGAAGCCGAGATAGCTTTGTGGTTCAATCCCGAAGAATTGGTTGCCTGGAAACGGGATATTGAAAAGTGGATCTTCGAATGAGCCAGGGATCCCTATCGGATTACGTCTCTGTTTACAGAGCAAAAGGGCATCTCCAGGGCGAGATGATAAAAGCTTTCCTGGAAGCCCAAGACCTGCATGTCATCCTGAGCCAGGAAGCCGCAGGTACGGTTTATGGTCTTACCGTCGGAGATCTTGGTACCGCTGAAATTCTTGTACCACAGGACGAACAAGAGCAAGCTTTACACTTACTGCATGCCATGGAAGATGGAGAGTACGCTGAAGAAATTCTCCTGGAAGATTCTGAACCGGAAAAAAGCCTCGGTCCCCATAGCGAGCCGGATGAGAGTGAGCTGAAGAATCGCAAAAAAGTGTTGATCCTATGTACTGGCAACTCAGCACGCAGCCAAATTGCTGAAGCAGTCGTAAATACGGACTGTTGGGAAAATTGGGTGGCGTACAGCGCAGGAACCGAACCTGCAGGGTATATCCATCCACTTGCTTTGGAAGTTTTAGCGGAAGCAGGCATCTATCATCAGGGTGAATCGAAATCGGTAGATGTGTTCCGTGAGCAAAGTTTTGACTTGATCATCACAGTGTGTGATCATGCACGTGAGACTTGTCCGATTTGGCTTGGCACTGGCAATCGTATTCATATTGGATTCGAAGACCCTGCTGCAGCGAGCGGCACAGAAAGTGAAAAGAAAGCTTTTTTCCAGCAAACCCTGGAGTTGATTAGGGCTGCTATTCCTGCTGTTCTAAAGCAATACACATAAGAATATCATAGCGGGACGCTTCCATTATTCCCGTTATGCACGTGCATACAATGCACAACACCTTTTGATTGACAAGCAACAGTGTTTCC
>CAYVWM010000064.1:0-10887 GCA_964455505.1 uncultured Anaerolineaceae bacterium | reverse complement strand
TTATTTACTGCTTTCTTTTTTTGCCAAAGCGTAAGATTAACGGTACGTTCACCAAAATACGCAACCAGACCACAAAAAAATATTATCCAAGGGCTCTACGAAATTAACAGCATTCTGATATCCGCCGGGTATTGTGTGTATAATACCGATTAAGGAGACCTTTATGTCATTTTTAAGCATCATATTGCAGTTCGTAATCGTATTCGGACTGTTGATTTTCTTTCACGAATTGGGGCATTTCCTCGTTTCGAAGGCTGTCGGCGTGGAAATCGAGGAGTTCGGTTTCGGCTATCCGCCCAAGATGGTAAAACTTTTCACCTGGAAAGGCACCGACGTTACCCTGAACTGGATCCCCTTTGGCGGCTTTGTACGCCCCAAGGGCGATGACCTGATTACCGGCAGTATGGCTTCGGCCCCTGCCTGGAAACGCCTGCTTATCCTGCTTTCCGGACCTTCCGCAAACTTCCTGATTGGCATCCTGGTGCTGATTATCATGTTTGCCGCCATCGGCACCCCCATCTCAGACCAGGTGTTGATCTCGGAGATTTCCCCCAATTCGCCTGCCCAGGCTGCCGCCATCCAACCCGGCGACATTATCCTGTCCATCGACGGCATCACGGTCGACAACCTTGAACACGTCCAGACCCTGATCAAGGAACGCCTCGGCCAGGAACTCGAAATGTCACTGCTGCGCGGTGAAAACACCCTTACCGTTAGCCTGACCCCGCGCGTCAACCCGCCCGAAGGTCAGGGCGCCATCGGTATCGGGCTCAGCAACCCCCTGGGACCCATGCCATTCCCAACAGCCGTCAGCAACGCCTTCAAGACCTTTGCCTTCCAACTCCAGCAAACCATCATGCTGCCGGTCAACCTGATCAAAGGCTCCATCTCCAGCGAAGAAGCCCGCATCGTCGGCATCAAAGGTATTTTTGACATGTTCAGCAACGCCACCGCTATGGACGCCTCCAGCCCGGTGGCAGCAGCCGCCCCGCTGCCTTTTTACCGTATGTCGCTGATTTCAACCGTGTCTATCGCCCTGGGGCTGACCAACCTGCTGCCCATTCCCGCCCTGGACGGCGGGCAGATCCTGCTGCTGCTGCCAGAACTTTTCTTTAAAAAACGCATTCCCCAGCGCATCGTCAATACCCTGAATTCGGTGTTCTTTTTCCTGCTCATCATCCTGATGGTCTACATCACCGTGCAGGATTTTCTCAACCCGATTTTCCAACCCTGATCCTGGAGGCACGCATGGAAAAAAACGTGAATATCCATGAACTGATCGAAAACCTGATGGATCAGGAAACCCCATTTCCGCCTGCCAAACTGTGTTTCTTTTCGGACCTTGACCGTGACGACTGCCGCACGCTGCAGGCTGCCTGGAAAAACCTGCCCTTAAAGCGCAGGCATACCCTGCTGGAAGACCTGGCAGACCTTGCCGAGAGGGATTTTCTGATGATGTTTGAGGAAGTCGGTAAGATTGCCCTGCAAGACGAAGACCCTGAAGTCTTGGTTTCGGCTATCGACCTGCTTTTCCAGGCGGAAGACGACCGCCTTGTGCCGGCTTTTCTCAGCCTGCTTAAGGCGCCCAGCCAGCCAGACCGGGTGCGCGCAGCCGCTGCCAATGCCCTGGGGCAATATGTTTACCTGGGCGAACTTGAAGCCATGAAAGCAGACACGCTCCGCGAGGTTGAAGAAGCGCTGCTGAAAGCCTACAAGCAGGACCCATCCGATCTTGTAAGGCGGCGCGTCCTGGAATCGCTCGGTTATTCCAGCCGAGAAGAGGTGCCGGCACTGCTGCGGGCGGCTGCCCAGAGCCCGGACGACAACTGGGTAGAGAGCGCCATGTTTGCCATGGGCAAATCTGCCGATGACCAATGGCAGGTGGAAGTGCTGGATCACCTCGACGACGATAACCAACAGGTGCGCATCCAGGCGATCCACGCCGCCGGCGAACTTAGCCTGGATCACGCCCGTCAGCGCCTGGTGAGGATTCTCAACCAGGAAAAGCATTTTTCCGAAGTGCGCCACGAAGCCATCTGGGCGCTTTCACAAATCGGCGGCGATGAAATGGAAGCCTTTTTTGAACGCCTGCTCGACAGCGCCGAAGAGGATGAGGAAATTCAATGGCTTGAAGATGCCCTGGATGCCCTCAGTTTTACCAATGCCAGCAGCGATTTCGACCTGCTCACCGTGGAGTTGGATGGCATCATCTCAGCCACCGATGAAGGTGGAGAGAATAGATCTCTCATTGACCATCTGGACATCAACGACGCAGAAACTCTCGATCATGAAGAGCAAGGTTACGACAGGGAAGAATGGAACCGCTACGTCAGCGATGACGATTATGACGACGTGGAAGCGTTTGAGGATGAAGAGTTCGAGGATTTCGACAACGAGGATGACCTCGAAGAGGATTACGACTATTAGACCACTGGTTCAACGCCTGACTGTCCATTTTTAACGCCCATGAACTACCCGGAAGAAAAGCCAATGCGCCTCAATGCCCGCATCCAGGGTAACGTCCAGGGTGTGGGTTTTCGCTACTTCACTTTTGAAAAAG
This sequence comes from uncultured Anaerolineaceae bacterium, assembly GCA_964455505.1. GTDB lineage: Bacteria > Chloroflexota > Anaerolineae > Anaerolineales > Anaerolineaceae > Mesolinea. Next base: position 8,327 of record CAYVWM010000064.1, on the reverse strand, counting down.
CACGCCGCCTGATGCTCACCGGCTGGGTACGCAATCTGTCGGATGGGGGTGTGGAAGTGGAAGCCGAAGGTGCGGAGCAGGATCTGCGCACCTTCCTTGCCGAACTTTACAGGGGTCCGGCAGGATCCCGCGTACGGCACATTGAAGAAACCTGGCTGCCCGCCACCGGTGCAGACTACAATTTCCGCATCAGGGTTTACGACTGATCAATCGTCTCTGCCAGCCAGCAGTTCGTGTTTTTTCCAGGGGGGGAGCTTGGAGTTTTCTGCCAAAAGGGCGCGCATCTCGTAGATCTGATCGCGCAGCATGGCAGCCCGTTCAAATTCCAATTCTGCCGCTGCAGCCCGCATTTGTTTTTCCATCTCAGCCAGCATTCTTTCCAATTCACGCGTTTCCATCTTGGCTGCCAGCTCGCGTGCCGAAATGCTCTCAGCGCGTTCCACACCGGCTTCAGACGCCAGCCGGTCGGTGATATCCCTGACCGCCTTGGTGATTCCCACCGGCGAGATGTGATGTTCGGCGTTGTAGGCTTCCTGTTTGGCGCGCCGGCGGTTGGTCTCGCCGATCGCCTTCGTCATCGCATCGGTCATCTTATCGGCATACAGGATCACCTCGCCGTTAATATGCCGCGCTGCCCGTCCAAAATTCTGGATCAGTGCAGTTGACGAACGTAAAAAACCTTCCTTATCCGCATCCAATATCGCCACCAGGGAGACTTCCGGCAGGTCCAGCCCCTCGCGCAGCAGGTTGATACCCACCACCACGTCAAACACCCCCATACGCAGGTCGCGCAGGATGCCCACCCTTTCCAGCGTATCCACTTCAGAATGCAGGTAGTGCACCTTGAAGCCCATTTCCAGCAGATAATTTGCCAGGTCCTCCGCCATCCGTTTGGTCAGCGTGGTAACCAGGGCGCGTTCGCCCTTTTCGACCCGCTTGCGCAGTTCTGTGATCAGATCGTCAATCTGGTTCTGGGTGGGTTTCACGCTCACCTGCGGATCCACCAACCCGGTAGGGCGAATGATTTGCTCAACCACCTGGTCCGCCAGCGCCATTTCGTAGGGACCGGGCGTGGCGCTGGTAAACAGCGTAACGCCCATGATCTTTTCAAATTCGTCAAAGCGCAGGGGGCGGTTATCCATCGCGGAAGGCAGCCTGAAGCCGTACTCCACCAGTATTTCCTTGCGTGAGCGGTCGCCGTTGTACATCCCGCGCAGCTGCGGCACCATCATGTGGGACTCATCCAATACCAGCATGTAGCGGCTGGGCATAAAGTCCAGCAGCGTCCAGGGCGGCGTGCCGGCGGCGCGCTGGTCGATGTGGCGCGAGTAGTTTTCAATCCCGGAACAGGACCCGACCTCACGCAGCATTTCCAGGTCAAAGCGGGTGCGCTGTTCCAGGCGCTGGGCTTCCACCAGCATGTTTTCTTTGCGGAAGTATGCCAGGCGCTCCTCAAGTTCGGCTTCAATATCGTGCAGGGTCTTCTCCATGCGCGATTCTTCGGTGATGTAGTGCTTTGCAGGATAAATCTCCACCCGGTCAGGCGTCTCGATCACCTCGCCGGTGATGCGGTTGATTTTGATGATCTGCTCCACCTCGTCGCCAAAATAGCTGATGCGGTAGCCTTCGCGGTCGCTGTACGCCGGCAGGATTTCCAGCGTGTCCCCCCGCAGGCGGAATATGCCCGGTTTGACTTCCAGGTCGTTGCGCTGGTACTGGATATCCACCAACTGGCGCAGCAGGGCGTTGCGCCGGTAGATTTTGCCTTTTTCAATGGTCAGCACGCTCTTACCGTAGGCTTCGGGGTCGCCCAATCCGTAGATGGCGGAGACCGACGCAACAATAATCACATCCTGGCGCGACATCAGGCTGGTGGTCGCTGCCAGGCGCAGGCGCTCAATCTCCTCGTTGATGTCCGTATCTTTTTCAATGTACAGGTCGCGCCGCGGGATGTAGGCTTCCGGCTGGTAGTAGTCGTAGTACGAAACAAAGTACTCCACCGCGTTATTGGGAAAGAACTCGCGGAATTCGGCATATAGCTGCGCCGCCAGGGTCTTGTTGTGCGTCATCACCAGGGTGGGTATCTGCAGCTGCTGAATCACGTTGGCAACCGTAAAGGTCTTGCCGGTGCCCGTGGCGCCTAACAGCACCTGGTTGCGGTATCCTTTTTGGATGCCTTCAATGAGTTGGCGGATCGCTTCGGGTTGGTCTCCGGTGGGTTGATAGGGGGCTTGCAGTTCGAAGGACATACCGCTAATTATAGCGTAAAAGCCTTGATACCAAGCGAAAACAGAACGTTAATGCTATCTTTCCCAGGAATTTTGTATCCCGCAAATACCTGATCTGCACGGTGCAGTTGCACGATTCGTGTTAATATTACATGCAGATTAGGAATTGCCGCTTCCATGTTATTCATCTTACGCCGCACCGCTGTAAAACTCCTCAGGGCTATTCTGACGCTGATCCTGATCACTGCCGTCCTGTACGCAATGGTCATGCTTACCCCGCCGCAAACCCGCGCTGAACTGTATATGCCCAAGAGAACTTCGCCGCGCATGACCGAGGAACAGTATCAAAAACTCATCGACGACATAATCATTAAGTATCAACTCAACGACCCCTTCCCTGCGCAGTACTTCCGCTGGGCAGTCAACCTGGTCAAGGGAAACTGGGGCTACAGCCCTATCCTGCAGGAGGATGTCTTCACCGCCATCAACCGGCGCGCCCCTGCCACGCTGGAACTGACCTTTTATACCCTGCTGATTTTCGTACCGCTTGGCTTGATAAGCGGGGTCATCTCCGGGTCCAAAAAGAGCCGCCTGCCCGACCGTGTTTTTAGAATGACTGCCTTCGCAGCATCCTCCCTCACCCCCATGATCCTCGCCATCATCATGCTGGTGGTCTTTTACATCATCCTGCACTGGTTCATTCCCGGCCGCCTGAACACAGACGTCGAAATGCTGGTGAGTTCCCAACAATTCACGCATTTTACCGGGCTGCTTACCCTGGACGGCCTCCTGAACGGGGCGCCGCAGGTCAGCCTGGACGCCCTGCGCCATCTTGCCATGCCCGCCCTCACCCTGGCGCTCGCCCAGTGGGCGGTGCTTGGGCGGGTTGCCCGGGCGACCGTCATTGAGGAATTACAGAAAGATTACATCGTGGCTGCCCGCGCGCGCGGACTGAAAGAACGCACCCTCAACTGGCGTTACGCCCTTGGGAATGCGCTCTCACCTGTGCTTGCCCACACCGTTCTCTCCACAACTGGACTGATGACCGGCGTATTCGTGGTCGAAATCATTTTCAATTATCCCGGCATTTCCGTTGTTGCCCAACAAAGCATGGTGTACATCCCGGACGCGCCGGCAGCGATGGGCTTTGCCATCTACAGCGTTCTAGTGGTCTTGGCGCTTACTTTGATCCTGGACCTGATCCAGACAGTGGTAGACCCGCGGATGAGGGAGCGTTTCTAATGCAAACTGCGCGCAGGTTCTTTTCTCGCTGGCAGAACTGGCTGGGGATCATGATCGTGCTGCTCTTTGTGCTGGCTGCCCTGTTTGCCCCCCTGCTCTCCCCGCCCGACCCTGAAAACCCCGGTCCGGTCAAGATAATTCCAGGAACGCGGGTAAAGATACCGCGCCCGCCCAGCCCGGAAGCCCCGCTGGGCACCCTTTCCAATCAAGCCAGCGTCTATCACTCCCTCATCTGGGGCACCCGGCAGGTGGTCGGGTTTGGGGTAACGACCACGGGCATTATTTTTGCCCTGGGTACCCTCGTCGGGACGCTCAGCGCATTCTTGGGCAAGCGCATGAGCGCGGTCCTGATGTGGATCACGGACAGCTTCCTTTCGTTCCCTGTCATCGGCATCATCGTACTGCTCAATCAACTTGTTACCATCAAGCTCTTTAACCTTGCAGAGTATGTGGAAGGGCAGCCTATGTTCTTTCTGCTCAAACAAGATTTGCCCGCGGTTTCCAAAGCCCTCATCATTGCAGCCGATTTCATTCAAAAAGTCACCCCCATCACCCTGGCCTTTATCTTCCTGCTCTGGACGCCCTATGCGCGCGTGATGTTTGCTTCGGTCTCGCGCCTCAAACAATCCGATTTTGTCATTGCAGCCAAAACCTCCGGTGTGCGGCAGGGCAGGATCATCCGCAAATATCTCATCCCCAACGCCATCACGCCGGTGCTCGTGCTGGCTGCCAAAGACGTCGGGGCGCTGGTAGTCCTGCAGACCACCTTTGCCTTCATCGGACTGGGGGGCAACAATGTCTGGGCTGAAATCCTGGTGCGGGGACGCGATTGGATTTATTCTCCTATGGGTATCGTGACCTATTGGTGGGTTTTTCTGCCAGTAACGCTGGCATTGATCCTCTTTGGGATTGGGTGGAACATCATCGGGGATGGGCTGAATGATGCGCTCAACCCAAGAAATATGCGATATTAATCACAATTAAGCAAAAAACTCAGGCTATTGGGCGGTTGGTGTTACAATCTACCCCATAATCGCAGTTACAGGAAGGGAAACTATGGAAATTGACCAAACCATGATGGAAAAAATGCTGATTTTTCAGCGTTTGGAGCTGGAAGGTTTTCACAGCTACAAGAAACTTTCCAAAAGCATCAAAGACCGCACCAACCGGGATACCATCCTGCGCATCGCCTCAGAAGAGATGAAGCATTACGACATGTGGAAGAAGTACACCGGGCGCGATGTCAAACCCAACATGCTGCGGGTGAACTTTTATAACTTCCTCAGCCGCACCTTCGGCTACACCTTCGGGATCAAGCTGATGGAACGCGGGGAAGACGCCACCCTGGCAAATTACGCGCCGTTCAAGGGTATCATCCCCGAGATTGACGAATTCCTGGCGGACGAAACCGACCACGAAAACACCCTGATCGGCATGCTGGACGAAGAAAGCCTGCAGTACGCCGGGTCGGTGGTGCTGGGCCTCAACGACGCCCTGGTGGAACTGACCGGCGCCCTGGCCGGCCTCACCCTTGCCTTCCAGAACACCCGCCTGATCGCCCTGAGCGGGTTGATCACCGGGATCGCCGCCTCGCTTTCCATGGCAGCCTCCGAGTTTCTCTCCACCCACTCTGAAGAGAGCCAGAAATCCCCGGTTAAAGCCGCTGTCTACACCGGCATAGCCTATATCATCACCGTGGCGCTGCTCATCCTGCCCTACCTGATATTCCAGAACTACCTCGTCTGCCTGGGCATCACCCTGGCGACGGCGGTGCTTATCATCGCAATTTTCAATTACTACATCTCGGTTGCCCGGGACATGTCCTTAAAAAGGAACTTCCTGGTGATGGCGGGGCTTAGCCTGGGCGTGGCCGCCCTCAGTTTCGGGATCGGCTACCTCATCCGCACGGTACTGGGCATCGAGGTCTGACCCTGCCCACCGCTGTTTTTCACCTTTACACAAAAAAAACTGCCCGCAAGCGGGCAGTTTTAGTTCTTGTAAAAGCTGAAAATTAGCCAACAGCGTTCTTAAGCACAAATTCCCAGTTGACGAGTTTATCCAGCACGGCTTCGAGGTAGGCCTGCCGGCGGTTCTGGTAATCCAGGTAGTAGGCATGCTCCCAAACGTCCAGGGTCAGCACGGGTTTGCGTCCGTCCAGCCAGGGCACCAGCGCATTGGAGGTTTTGTCGATGAGCAGTTTGCTGCCATCCCACAAAACCCAGGCCCAACCGCTGCCGAATTGCCCCATCGCCGCAGTGACGAGTTCTGCCTTGAAGGCTTCCATGCTCTCAAAACTGGCTTCGATCAGCCCTTTCAGTTCAGCGGGCATCAGCGACTTTTCCGGCGAGGTCAGGCCTAGCCAGTAGAAGTTGTGGTTCCAGACCTGGGCGGCGTTGTTGAACAGCCCGGCTTTTTCGGCTTTGCCGGCCGATTCCAGGATGAGACCTTCCACGCAGTAGCCTTGCAGGTCAGTGCCGGCAATCAGGCTGGTGGCTTTGTCAACGTAGGCTTTGTGGTGTTTGCCATGGTGGAAACTGAGGGTATTGGCAGAAATGACCGGCTCCAGCGCGGTTTCTGCAAAAGGAAGGGAGGGAAGTTCCAGGGGGGTTTTGGTGCCCATGGGGTTTACATATTCAGATGCGGTCATAGATCCTCTTTTCTTTGGTGATTATTTGGTTATTTCCCCAGATTTGGGGCGCTGGCTGCAAATTTGCCTCATCGCAGCCCGACTGTGTGCTGGTTCCATTATACCTGAGGGCAGCAGGCTTGCGCTCACTTGTAGACCTTAAAACCGCCTTTCCGCCTGTTTGCCTGCCATTTTTGCCCGCTCACTCCCCAATAATCTTGACCAGCACGCGCTTGAGCCGCCCACCGTCAAACTCGCCGTAAAACACCTGCTCCCAGGTGCCCAGGTCCAGCCTGCCGTTGGTAATCGCCACCACCACCTCGCGCCCCATCACCTGGCGCTTCATATGCGCATCGGCGTTGTCCTCCCCGGTATCGTTATGGCGGTATTGGCTGACGGGCGCATGCGGCGCGAGTTTCTCCAACCAGGCGTCATAGTCGCGGTGCAGCCCGGATTCGTCATCGTTGATAAAGACGGAAGCGGTGATGTGCATCGGGTTGACCAACACCAGCCCTTCCTGCACGCCGCTTTCGCGCACCGCCTGCTGCACTTCGCCGGTGATGTTCACAAACCCGCGCCTCCCCGGCAGGTGCATCCACAGTTCTTTACGATAACTCTTCATAAGACCTCCTCCGCCCCGGTTTGCTGCGCCAGCGTCTGCTTTTTGAGGGCGTGCATGTCCAGGATGGTTGTTTTGATGGTTTTCAGGCGATCACCCGTGATGGGGTACCAATGCAGTAAACCTGCAGCGATCAGCAGCGCTACACCGGGTATCAGCCCGACCAGCGCACGGATGCCAAACAGGGCGCTCTCCGGCTGGTTCAGGAAAATGACGCCGGCATTCGACTCACGTGTGACGAAATGGGTCAGCGCCAGCACATTGGCAATCAGCCCGTTGGCAAGCGACTGCGCCGGTTTGGTGATCAGGGCGTTGGTGCCCAGGTAAGAGCCTTCGCGCCGCACGCCCGTGCGCACCTCGTCCTCGTCGATCACCTGCCCCAGCAGCAAGTACGTGACCACCTGCACGCCGGAGTAGCCAAACCCCACCAGCCCCATCCCGATCATAATAAGATCTGCCGGCAAAAAGCCCAGCGAGATCAGCCCAATAGCGGTGATCACCAGGTAGATGCGCATCACCACAACCGCATCATGTTTGCGCAGCACCAATTGGGTCAGGGGCACCCCCACCGCCAGCGGAATAAACAGGGAAGCCAGCAGGGGGATGGTACCCGAGCGCGTCACGTAATCGGCAAGGTAAAAGATGGACCCCATGCAGATGGAAAACATGAAGGTGCACATGAAATTGGTACTCACAAAAACCAGGAAAGACTTGCTGGTGAAGGTGTACTTAAACGCCGGTACCCAGGGCAGCGCTTTATCCACCTGGCTGTATTCCCTGTGCTCTTTAAGTTTAAACGTCGCAAGGATGATCAGGAAAGCGATGAGAATGCCGACCGCCACCATCGAAAGGCGCAAACTCAGCAGCGAAACATCCAAAGACCCCTCCTTTGGACGAAAGAAATCAGGGATCAGAAAACCTACCAAAGTGCCCACCAACCCAAAAATACTGGCGGAGATCGAAAGTTTCCCGCGTTCGTAATCCGACTCGGTCAATTCCGCTTGCAGGGCGCTGTGCACCAGCCCGATGATCGTGTAGCAGGTGTCGTACAGCAGCATGGTCACCAGCATCCAGGTAAACTTGGAAATATCGCTGCCTTTTTCAGGCGCAAACCACACCAGGACGAACGTCAGCCCAAGAAAGGGCGCGGTGAAGCGCATGTAGGGAATGCGCCTGCCCCAGCGCGACCGGGTTTTATCGGTGATCTGCCCGAAAATGGGATCGTTGATCGCGTTCCACAGGGCGTAAATGAAAAAAGCGATATTCATCCAGCGCGCCGCCAACCCCAGGTAGTCCTGATAGAAAATGGTCAGCATGGCGCTGTAAATGCCTGAAACCGTGGCGGTCCCAAAACCCGCCATGCCAAAATAGATCAGGGTGGAGAAACGAACCCGGGTTGCCTGGGGGCGCTGCACTGCGCTGTTTTCGGACATGGAACCTCCTGTTTACAAGGGCTTGGTTAATTCTACCTGATATCCCCGTAAAATCCCGCCAACCAGCGCGGGCAGGGCTGCATCCCTGTATCGGCAGCCTATCACCCCACTCAGGCTCACCAAAACACCAAATTCATTTTTGGCATACTTATTGCAGATAAGGATTAAAGGTATACTTA
>CAYVWM010000063.1:5060-10991 GCA_964455505.1 uncultured Anaerolineaceae bacterium | reverse complement strand
AGCCTCCTGGTTGCCGTAGGCATGCACGGCAAAGGACTACCCGACTATTTGACTACCCGACTATCCGACTATTTGACTACCCGACGATGCGACTACCCGACTATCCGACTATCTGACTACATTGGAGACCTACGGTCAAAATCCTCGCACGGTCTGAAAACCGGCGAGAACTGAGGAACGTAAGCCTCCTGTCAAGGACTACCCGACTATTTGACTACCCGACTATTCGACTATTCGACTACCCGAGTGCAAAGCCTCCTGTCAAGGACTGCCCGACTACCCGACTTTCCTCCCCCCACTCCCCCAAATTTATGGGATAATTAACCCGGTGGTCAGCCCAGCGCTGGCACGCCACTGCACTTTGAATGCCTTGCCTTTGGAATTATCTGCCGCTCTGGCAGTTACAATAACAACCAAATACAAACGAACCGGAGGTATTTTATGAGTGTACTGACCCTTATCCTGGCTGGCGGCGCAGGCAGCCGCCTGAGCATCCTGGGCGAAAAGCGCGCCAAGCCCGCCGTCCCCTTTGCCGGCAAATACCGCATCATCGACTTCCCCCTTTCCAACGCGGTCAATTCCGACCTCTACCGCCTGGCCGTCCTCACCCAGTTCCGCCCCCATTCCCTGATGGAACACATCGGCATTGGCGAGCCCTGGGATCTCAACCGCCGCCTCCCCAACGGTCTGCGCATCTGGCAGCCCTTTCGCGGCCGCTCCGACCAGGACTGGTACCGCGGCACCGCCGACGCCCTTTATCAGAACCGCTCTTTCATCAAGGACGACGGCTCCGACACTCTCCTGATCCTCTCGGGCGACCACATCTACAAGCAGGACTACCGCGATCTGATCCGCTTCCACCAGAACAAAGGCGCTGCCCTGACCGTGGCAGTCATGAACGTTCCCCAGGAAGACGTCAGCCGCTTTGGCATCATGAGCGTGGACGCCGGCCAAAAGATTACCAAGTTCGCCGAGAAGCCCAAAAAATCCGAGAGCACCCTGGCATCGATGGGCATTTATGTGTTCAACACCAAGTTCCTGCTGGAACAACTCGAAAACGATGCCACACTCGAAAACTCCGCCCACGACTTTGGCAAGAACATCATCCCCAGCATCGTGGAGATAGGCAAAGCCTACGCCTTCCCCTTTGTTGGCTACTGGGTGGACGTAGGCACCATCCAGGCCTACTGGGAAACCAACATGGCCCTGCTGGAAGACGACACCGCCCTGGACCTGTATGACCCGGCCTGGGTCATCCACACCCGTTCCGAAGAGCGCCCGCCGGTCAAGTGCACCCCTCCCGGTGAAGTTGTCAAGAGCATGGTCTCCAATGGCTGTGTGATTGCCGGATCGGTGATCAACAGCGTGCTTTCCCCCGGCGTGGTGGTAGAAAAAGGCGCGGTGGTCAAGAATTCCGTCATCATGAACGACACCACCATCCGCGCCGGCGCAGTGGTGGACAACTGCATCCTCGACAAGCACATCGAAGTCGGCGAAAAGGCCAAACTCGGCGCCGGTAAGGACGACACCCCCAACGTCCTCGAACCCACCAACCTCTACACCGGCATCACCATTGTCGGTAAGAGCGCGGTCATCCCGGCCGGCGCGGTCATCGGGCGCAACTGCCGCATCGACCCCGACACAACCCCTGCCAATTATGCGTCGCTCGACGTGCCCAGCGGGGAAAGCATCACCCGCTAAAAGGACGTTCTAATGGCATTGATCAACACCACCCCCGCCTGGCAGGCATTACAGGCGCACTACGCATTAATCGCCCCGGCCCACATGCGCAGCCTGTTCGCTGGCGACCCGCAGCGTTTCGAACGCTTCTCGCTGCGCCTGGGCGACATCCTCTTTGATTACTCCAAAAACCGCATCACCGAAACCACCATGGGGCTGCTGTTTGGCCTGGCCCGCACCGCCGGACTGGAAGCCAAAAAGCAGGCCATGTTCTCGGGCGAAAAGATCAACAACACCGAAGGCCGGGCCGTGCTGCACACCGCCCTGCGCAACCGCTCAGAAGCACCCATTTTCGTGGACGGCGAAGACGTCATGCCCGCTGTCCGGGCTGTGCTGGTCCAAATGCGCACTTTCAGTGAAAGTGTGCGCAGCGGCGCCTGGCAGGGCTACACCGGCAAAGCCATCACCGACGTGGTCAACATCGGCATCGGCGGGTCCGACCTGGGCCCCAAGATGGTCTGCACCGCCCTGAAACCCTACGGCAAACCCGGCCTGCGCATGCACTTCGTCTCGAACGTGGACAGCACCGACCTGGCAGAGACGCTTAAGCAGGTGCAGCCCGAAACCACCCTGTTCCTGATCGCTTCCAAAACCTTCACCACCCAGGAAACGATGACCAACGCCCAATCCGCGCGGGCCTGGTTACTGGCCAGCGGTGCCGGCGAGCAGGCAATCGCCAAACACTTTGCTGCCATGTCCACCAATACCGCCGAAGTGACCAAATTTGGGATTGACCCTGCCAACATGTTCGTATTTTGGGATTGGGTGGGCGGGCGTTACTCGCTTTGGTCCGCCATCGGGCTCTCGATCGCCATTTTCATCGGCATGGACAATTTCGAAGCGCTGCTGGAAGGCGCCTACCAGGCCGACCAGCACTTCCTGCACGCCCCGCTGGAAAGCAACATCCCGGTGGTGATGGGGTTGCTGGGCATCTGGTATAACAACTTTTTTGGGGCGGATTCGCACGCCATTTTGCCCTACGACCAATACCTGGAATACTTCCCGGCCTACTTCCAGCAGGGCGATATGGAATCCAGCGGCAAAGGCGTGAGCCGCGACGGTATGCCGGTCACCTACTCTACGGGCCCCGTCATCTGGGGCGAGCCCGGCACCAACGGGCAGCACGCCTTCTACCAACTGATCCACCAGGGCACCAAACTGATCCCCTGCGATTTTCTGGCAGCCGCCCAAAGCCAGAACCCCCTGGGCGAGCACCACAGCATCCTGCTTTCGAATTACCTCGCCCAGACCGAAGCGCTGATGAAGGGCAAATCCGCCGACGAAGCCCGCCAGGAACTGCTAACAGCCGGCGTGAGCACAGACCAACTGGACCTGCTTACCGCTGCCAAAACCTTCCCCGGCAACAAGCCCACCAACTCGTTCCTGTATCCCAAACTCACCCCCCAGGTGCTGGGTGCGCTGATCGCCCTGTATGAACACAAGATCTTCACCCAGGCCGCCATCTGGGACGTGAACGCCTACGACCAGATGGGCGTGGAATTGGGCAAGCAGCTGGCGAAAAAGATACTGCCTGAACTGGCCGGAAGCGACCCGGTGCAAACCCACGATGCTTCCACCAACGGGCTCATCAACACCATCAAAGCCCTACGGGCTTGAACTGACCTTACACAAAAAAGAGCGGACTAAAAAAGTCCGCTCTTTTGGTATGTATACAAAAACTGCTTAGAGTGCCTGGCGGCGTTTTTCCACCGCTTCAAGCAGCACGGTAAAGGCGTCGGCGAAGGATTTCACGCCTTCGTCCTCCAGTTCCTGGGCTACCGTTTCCATGTGAATACCCAGTGCTTCCAGGTCGGCAAAGACCTGGCGGGCGCCTTGCATATCTTCCCGAAGGCTCGGGCGCACCACACCGTGCTCAAGGAAGGCTTTGACGGTATGCGGGGGCATGGTGTTGACCGTGTTGTCGCCGATCAGTTCCTCCACGTAGATCACGTCGCGGTAGGCCGGGTTCTTGGTGCTGGTGGATGCCCACAGCGGCCGTTGGGCGCGGGCGCCCAGGGCTTGCAGGCGCGCAAAGCGTTCGGATGAGAATACTTCCAAATACTGGTCGTAGGCCAGGCGGGCGTTGGCAATCGCGGCTTTTCCGGCCAGGTTGGCGGCTTCGGGCTGCCCGCTTTCCGCCAGCTGCTGCAGGCGCGGGTCCAGCTTGGTATCCACGCGCGAAACAAAGAACGAAGCCACCGAAGCGATCCGGTCGATCGGCAGCCCCTGCGCAGCCCGGTCTTCCAGTCCGGAAAGGTAAGCGTCCATCACCTCGCGGTAGCGGTCCAGCGAAAAGATCAGGGTCACGTTGATGTTCAGCCCGGCGGCAAGCGCTGTGCGGATGGCCGGGATGCCCTCTTTGGTGGACGGGATCTTGACCATCAGGTTGGGGCGGTTCACCTTGTGCCACAGTTCGATTGCCTGCCTAACGGTGGTTTCCGTGTCGGCGGCCAGGTAGGGGCTCACCTCCAGGCTTACATAGCCGTCACCGCCCTTGCTCTCCTCGTACAGGGGCAAAAACAGGTCGGCTGCCGCCTGGATGTCTTCAATTGCCAGCGCAAAGAAAACCTCCTCCGCGCTCAAGTTGGGGCTCTTGAAGCGTTTCAGGCTCTGGTCGTAATCCTCAGATTTGGTGACGGCGTTCATAAAAATGGTCGGGTTAGACGTCACCCCGCGGATCTCACCGCGAGCAATCATCGCTGCAAGTTCGCCATTTTTCAGCAGGCGCCGTTCGATATTGTCGTACCAGACGGACTGCCCCTGTTCCAGTAATTGTTGGGTTGCGTTCATCATTTTCCTCTCATTATCTTGGTTTTTGGCTCAGCGCTGCAGCAGTGCTTGCGCTTTTGCGACGACATTCTCAACCGTAAAGCCGAATTCTGCAAAGATGCGTTCAGCCGGGGCAGACGCGCCGAAGTGGTCCAGGGCAATGATAGCGCCCTTATCGCCTACCCAACGGTGCCAACCCTGCGAAATGCCGGCTTCCACCGCCAGGCGTGCGCCCACCTGCGGCAGCAGCACCGCATCCCGATAGTCCTGCGGCTGCTCTTCAAAAAGCTCCCAACTTGGGAAGGACACCAGCCGGACGTTCACACCTTTCTCCGCCAGCAGGCGGCCTGCTTCAATGATCAAGGCCACTTCCGATCCGCTGGCCATCAAAATCAGTTCGGGTTCTTCATCGCCAATATCCGCCAGCACGTAGGCGCCTTTGCTCAAGCCCTCGGCGCTGGCATAACCGCTGCGGTCCAGGGTGGGCAGGTTCTGGCGGGTGAGCACCAGGGCAGTCGGGCGGCGGCGGTTCTCAACAGCCGTTTTCCAAGCCTGGCTCACTTCGTTGGCGTCTGCCGGGCGGATGGCCACCAGGTTGGGGATGGAGCGCAGGGCGTTCATATGCTCCACCGGCTGGTGGGTTGGGCCGTCCTCGCCCACACCGATGCTGTCGTGGGTGAGCACCCAGATGGAACCCAAATGGGAGAGCGCAGCGATGCGGATGGTGGGGCGCAGGTAGTCCGAAAAGACCATGAAGGTTGCCCCAAAGGGCACAAAACCGCCGTGGTAGGACAGGCCGTTCACAATCGACCCCATGCCGTGTTCGCGCACGCCAAAGTGCACATTGCGGCCTTCGTAGGTGTCATCAGTGCCGTTGGCAGCCGGGCCAAAAGCGGGGAATTTGTCCATCCAGGTCTTGTTGGAAGGCGCCAGGTCGGCCGACCCGCCAAAAAACTCCGGGATTGCGCCGGCAAGGGCATTGATGACCTTGCCCGACGATGCCCGCGTGGCCATCCCTTTGGCATCCGCAGGGAAAACCGGCAGGCTGGCCTGCCAATCGGCAGGCAGTTCGCCGCGCAGGCGGCGTTCCAGTTCGGCAGCCAGGTCCGGGTATACGCTGCGGTAGGCTTCAAAGCGCGCATCCCAATCCTGCTGGGATTGTTCGCCCGCATCAACCGCCGCGCGGAAATGCGCCAGCACGTCCTCCGGGATGTAAAAGCGCGGTTCGGTCGGCCAGCCCAGGGCTTCTTTTGCGCCGGTCAGTTCCTTTTCACCGGGCGGTTCGCCGTGGGCCGATGCGGTGCCTGCCCGGGTGGGCAGCCCGTAGCCGATGACGTTGCGCACGCAAATGATGGACGGGCGCGGGTCGGCTTTGGCAGCTGTAATGGCGCGGTCAATCGCTGCGATGTCCAACCCTTCGGG
>CAYVWM010000063.1:0-5050 GCA_964455505.1 uncultured Anaerolineaceae bacterium | reverse complement strand
CTGCACATGCCAGCCGTAAGCTTCAAAGCGCTTGGCGCGGTCTTCAGTGAAGGCAAGTTCGGTGGACCCTTCAATGGAGATGCGGTTATCGTCGTACAGGTAAATCAGCTTGCCGAGTTTGAGCGTGCCTGCCAGCGATGCCGCTTCAGAAGCCACACCTTCCATCAGGTCGCCGTCGGTGACGATGGCATAGGTGTAGTGATCGATGATGGTGTGCCCCGGGCGGTTATACACTTTGGCAAGGTGCGCTTCTGCCATTGCCATGCCCACACCGTTGGCAAAGCCCTGCCCCAGCGGTCCGGTGGTAGTTTCCACGCCGGGCGTGAGCCCGTATTCCGGGTGCCCGGGGGTAAGGCTGCCCCACTGCCGGAAGGCTTTGAGCTGTTCCAGCGGCAGGTCGTACCCGGTCAGGTGCAGCAGGGAATACAGCAGCATGGACCCGTGCCCGCCGGACAGGATAAAGCGGTCGCGGTTAGCCCATTGGGGGTTGGCGGGGTTGTGGCGCAGGTGGTGCTGCCAGATAACATACGCCATCGGGGCGGTGCCCATCGGCAGCCCGGGATGACCGGAGTTGGCTTGCTCAACCCCGTCTGCGGAAAGAAAGCGCAGGGTGTTGATTGCCAGTTGTTGAAGCGGTTTGTCTGATGTCATTTAAATCCTTTCACTACTATGATGATTTCGGAGCGCGGGTGCGCAGGAACGCTTTGGTGATTTCTTCAGCCACTGCCGGCAAAATTGCCAGAGCCAAAACCACTGCCCATTCCCGCACTGTCAGGAAGTGGGTGTTGAAAATGGGCTGCAGGAAGGGCACATTCACCACCAGCAGCATCAGCACGACGGAAAGCAGCACCGCGTACTGCATGAATTTGTTGGAAAACACTCCGATGCGGAAAAGGGAAAGCCGTTCGGACCGGACGGTGTACGCCCTAAAGAGTTCGCACAAAGAAAGGGTCACGAACGCCATGGTTTCTGCGATCTGCACATCCACGCCGCGCCAGTCGAAGCGCAGCAGGTCCTGCAGCCCAACACCGTTGGCTGGCTGCCCGCCGCCCAGGTGCCAGGAAAGCCCCAGCAAAAAGGCGCCCAGCACCACACCGGTCTGGGCGATGGTCTGCACAATCAGCCCGGTGCGCATGGACTTGTTGATGATGGATTCATCCTTGGGGCGCGGGGGTCTGGACATGGTATCCGGGTCGCCCTTTTCCATCGCCAGCGCCAGCGCCGGCAGCCCGTCGGTGAGCAGGTTCAGCCACAAGAGTTGGATGACCGTGAGCGGCATAGGCAGCCCAAACAGCGTCGCCAGGAAAATAATCATGATCTCGGCAACGTTGGACGAGAGCAGGAAAAACACAAATTTGCGGATGTTGGCAAAGATCACGCGCCCCTGTTCCACCGCTGCCACGATGCTGGCGTAGTTATCGTCGGTCAGCACCATGTCTGCGGTGCCCTTGGCAACGTCGGTGCCGGTGATGCCCATTGCCACGCCGATATCGGCTTTTTTCAGGGCGGGTGCGTCGTTGACGCCGTCGCCGGTCATGGCGGCAATTTCGCCGTTGGTTTGCAGGGCGGAAACAATGCGCAGTTTATGCTCGGGCGAAACCCGTGCAAAAATAGAGACGTGCCGCACCGTCTCCTCCAGGGTGCTGGTGGGCATGTTTTCCAGTTCTGCGCCGGTAACCACCTCGCCGTTCTCGGAGATGCCCAGGGGATGGTCGCCGGTGATCATGATCGGGCGGATGCCGGCAGACCGGCAGGTAGCCACTGCGTCCTTCACTTCCGGGCGGGCAGGGTCGATCATCCCCACCAGCCCGATAAAGGCATAGTCGTGTTCCACTGTTTCAGCGGTCACTTCGTCGGGGAGCGCATTCAGGGTGCGCATGCACAAGCCCAAAACGCGCACGCCCTGTTCCGCCAGGTTGGCGTTGGCTTGCTCAATGCGGCTGCGCCAGGCTGCATCCAGGGGTTCAAAGCCGTGGTCCAGGCGCACCTGGTTGGAAATATCCAGCAGCCCGTCCACCGATCCCTTGGTGTAGACGATATATTCGTGTTTGCCGAACACGGCATCCCAATCCCAGAGCGGACGCAGAGGCTCGGCGACTTCGTCCAGGGAGCGCGGAATACGGTGGATGGTGGTCATGCGCTTGCGTTCGGAGTCAAAGGGCACTTCGGCAACGCGGGGGAAAGAATTTTCCAGCAGGCTCTTGGGCAGCCCCATGCGGGTGGCAGCCACCACCAGCGCACCTTCGGTTGGGTCGCCTATCATCACAAAACGGTCCTTGGTTTCCGGGTCAGGTTCAATCACGGCATCGCTGCACAGCGACCCGCCGGTGACCAGGTGGGTGAGCGCCGGGTGACCCTGCAGGACGGCTTTCTGTTCCTCGGTAGGCTCCACGATGTTGAGCACCTCGTTGATGCCGCGCGCCACGTCCTGTTCGCTTTCCTGGGTCAGGTCCAGCACATTGTCGGCCATATCCAGGATGGTGACGGTCATGCGGTTTTCGGTGAGCGTGCCGGTCTTGTCGGAGCAGATCACCGTGACCGACCCGAGCGTCTCCACCGCTTGCAGGCGGCGGATAAGGGCGTGCCGGCGCACCATTTCTTTCATTCCCAGCGCCAGGCTGATAGTGACCACTGCCGAGAGCCCTTCGGGCACCGCGGCGATCGCCAGCCCAACCGCGATCATGAAGCTTTCCACGATGGCTTTGCTGGTTTCGGCATTGAAGCCCTGCGAGAATATCCCGCTGCGCGCAAACCCCAGCAGAAAAACCACCGCGCACACCAACAGGGCGCCGATGCCCAGGGTTTTGCCGAGCTGGTCCAGCTTGACCTGCAGGGGGGTCTTTTCGTCGTCCACGCCCTGGAGCATGCCGGCAATCTCGCCGATTTGGGTATGCATGCCGGTTTCCACCACCACGCCGTGCCCGCGCCCGTAGTTGATCAGCGTGCCCGAAAAGACCATGTTCTTGCGGTCGCCCAGCCCGGCGGTTTGCTCCAGCAGCAGGGCGGCATCTTTTTGCACCGGCACCGATTCGCCGGTGAGCGCCGCCTCCTCCACGCGCAGGTTGGCTGTGTCGATCAGGCGGATATCTGCCGGCACAAAGTTGCCCGCTTCCAGGTAGACAATGTCGCCAGGCACCAGTTCGCGCGCCGGCACAGCCGACCGCAGCCCGCCGCGCAGCACGTGGCTTTCGGGGGCGGACATCTTTTTGAGCGCCGCCAGCGATTCCTCCGCTTTGCTCTCCTGCACCACGCCCAGAATGGCGTTCAGCACCACGATCAGCATGATCACTGCCGCTTCGATATAGTCGCCCAGCAGGGCGGAAATGACCGCCGCCACAATCAGCAGGATGACGATGAAATCGTTCAGCTGCCTGAAAAGCAGCTGCCAGAAACTGGGGCGCGGCTTTTCCTGCAGTTCGTTGTAGCCGTATTCCGCCCGGCGTTTGAGCACCTGGTCTTTGTTTAAGCCGGAATCGGCGCTGCTTTCCAGCAGCTGCAGCGCTTCGGCAGCGCTGATGTCGTGCCAGGTGACGGCTTTTTGTTTTTCGTTTAAGATTGGGCTGATGTTTGTGTCCATAATGTTCTCCATGAATTCAATGAGTAATTATACAAAATAATCCGCTTTTCCACGCCATCAAAATCGCGATTTGCCAGCAGAATGGGGGAATTTGCCCGCGCTTGGGTTTGACATCTTGCGTGCGCGCTTATTTAAAAATGACGTACAATATCAACACACGCATATTTTTGAAAGGATGAAAAATATGAAGCACAAACTGACCCTTATTGCGATCCTCTGCGGGCTGCTGATGCTCAGCGCTGCGTGCAGCCTGCCCACACTTTTGCCCACCCCCGACGCTCCACTGATCGAAAAGGGCAGCGGCAAGCTTATCACCCAGGAATACGACCTGGAAGCATTCGATACAGCGGTGATCTCCGGGGGCGGCAGGCTGAAACTGGTGCAGGGCGACAGCTGGAATCTCAGCATCACCGCCGAAGACAATCTCATGCCCTACGTTACGGTGGAACAAAACGGCGACCGGCTTGAGTTCGGTTTCGAAGTCAATCTCTGGAAAGAACGCCTGCTGCCCACCAAACCCATCACCTATACCCTCACGTTTGAGACCCTGGAAAACCTCCAGCTGATTGGCGGCGGAAGCATCAACAGCGATGCCCTGACGGTGGAAAGCCTGACCATGGACATCGACGGGGGTGCGGAAGTGACCATGAACAGCCTGACCGCCGATACCCTCACCGTCCGGCTGGACGGCGGGGCGCAGTTTTTGGTGGTTGGCAGCGCTTCCACCCAAACGGTGGTGATCAACGGCGCATCCAGCTATAACGGCGAAGCCCTGCAGACCGACCGCACCACGATTGAAGTGAACGGTGCTGCGGACGCCCGCCTGTGGGCACTCGAGACGCTCAACGTGCGCCTGATAGGGTTGGGAACCGTCAGCTATTGGGGCAGCCCGAGCGTGACCCAGCAGATCGATGGGCTTGGCAAAGTGATTTCGTTAGGGGAGAAATAAGATGGACCGCCAAAGCACCCTTGCCTACCGATTGGACTTTGTGATTATCACTGTGCTGCTGCTGGTGCGCCAGTTGGTGCCCTCCTTGCGCCCGATGTTTGGCTGGCAGTTTTGGCTGATCGCCGGCGGCGTGCTGATGGTGGTGCACAGCCTGATCATCCGCAAAGCCGGCTGGGTGATTGCCGGGGCGGTGGTTGCCGGCGTGGGCGCCTGCTTTTTGCTGCAGCCCGGGCTGGGCAGGGCTGCCTGGCTGTGGATGCCCGCCTTTTTGGGCGTGGGGCTGGCACTCTCGGACCTGACCCGCAGCCAGCACAAACCCAACCTGCGCATTGGGCTGGGGTTGGTGGGCGTGTCGGTGATTGCCTTTTTGCTCTTTGGCGGGGTGACGCTGTAGGGGGGCGGTCGTTTAGTCTCTGTTCTCGCAGGTCTACGACCGTGCGAGGATCTTGACCGTAGGTCTCCAAAGTAGTCGGCAGTCGATAGTCGACAGTCGATAGTACAACAGTCTGGTAGTCTTGTAGTCC
>CAYVWM010000062.1:0-11509 GCA_964455505.1 uncultured Anaerolineaceae bacterium | reverse complement strand
GGGGTGCTGGACCAAACCCCGCTCACCCTGAACTTGCTCAGCGGTCAATCCCAACTGGACCAACTGGCTGCTGAATGGATTGTCGAGCACCTGGCTGAGATTGGGGTTGCTGTGAACTGGCAAGCGCTGCCTGTCGAAAACCTGTATGCCCCAGGCCCGGATGGGCTGCTCTTCGGACGCCAGTTTGACCTGGCGCTGGTCAGCTGGCAGCCTTCAGTCGAGCCCGCATGCCGGCTGTACAGCAGCAGCGCAATTCCAAACAGGGAAAACGGTTGGGTTGGCACTAACCTGGCTGGGTATGCTGACAGTGCTTTTGACTTGATCTGCGCGGATCTGACCTTATCAATTGCGCAGGAAGATGCCTGGGAGGGCTTGCCAGAGTACTTACCTGCCCAGCCCTTATTAGCTCAGCCAACCGTCTGGATGAGCAGCAAGCAGTTGATAATTCCTGAAGGAGCAGATTTGAGCCACCTTTATAGCTTTACTCCTGCAGAGTAGAACAAATTAGACCTAACAGTAACGCTGATTCGGTGTACAAAAAACGTGTTAAATTGTGGTTAATAATCGCTGAACAGAGCACTGGAAGCTAATTTTTTACAGAGTAGTATAAGAAAATGAAAGCTTCCATTCTTGACAAGCCTACCCCCATATGTTAATATGTAATATCAATATGAATACCTTAAGTGTTTATATCGATTTTTTTTTCAAGGCACTGAGAGTCCAGTTCACCGAGAGGCAGTTAAGTGGAGTAACTGTTTTGAGGCGAGCGGGCTTAATTGCGCCACCTATTCACCCTATTCCCCTTAAGGAGGACGAAAAATGAAACGAAATTTGTTTTTGGTTCTGGGCGTTCTATTGGCTTTAAGCATGGTACTTGGTGCCTGCACGCAGCCGACCGAAGCACCCACTGAACCCCCTGTAGTTGAGGAACCCACTGAGGCTCCTACCGAAGCGCCAACTGAAGCGCCAACTGAAGCGCCAACCGAAGCACCAGTTGTCGAAGCAACGCCTGAAGGCCCCCGTCGTGGCGGTTGGCTGGACGAAATTGTTGTTTCTGTAGTAGATGCAGATTCAGCAGTTACCCAGATCAAAGCTGGTGCCATCGACATTTATGCCGCTGGTGTATCATCTGACACTCTGCCTGAGATCGAAGAAGCTGGCTTGAAGTACGCCCAGAGCAATGGTCTGTATTACGAGTTGACCTTTAACATGTATGGGCCAATCTTTGACCAATCCACTGGCAAAGTCAATCCATTCTATTCAGCTAAGGCACGCGAAGCGATGAACTGGTTGGTTAACCGCGATTATATCAACCGCGAGGTCTTCAACGGTGGTGCGCTGCCGAAATTCTGGAGCATCATCACCAATATGCCTGACTACACCAAGCAAGCAGAAACTGTACGCCGCCTGGAAGCCAAGTATGCCTACAACCCGGAGAAAGCCAAAGCCCAGATAGACGAAGTCATGCTCGGTATCGATGGTGTAACCATTGAAGATGGTAAGTACATTTTCGGCGGCGAACAGGTTACCCTGATCATGATTATTCGGAATGACTCTGATGGCACCCGTGTTCCCCAGGGCGACTATGTTGCCAACCAATTGGAAAGCATCGGCTTTGCTGTCGATCGTCAATATAAAACCTCATCCGAAGCCTCACCGATTTGGGTTATGGGCAATGTTGCTGACGGTCTCTGGCATCTTTATACCGGTGCATGGTCAGCCACGGTTATTGACCGCGATGAAGGCGACAACTTTGAATTCTTTGATACTCCACAATCAGCTTACGGTTTTTCCTCCACGTGGCAAATTATGCCGACTGGTTTGGATACTGAATATGGTCAATTAGCTGACAAGCTTGCTTACAATAAGTTTGAAACCATTGAAGAACGGGATGCAGCGATGGCCCAGATGCTGGAAATGGCACTGACAGAATCCATTCATGTGTGGCTGATCGATGGGAAGAACTTCACGCCTTATGCCGACAATGTTGAAGTAACCTATGACCTGGCTGCCGGCGTTGACGGTTCCCAAATCTGGCCATACACCATTCGTTTTGCTGGGCAGGAAGGTGGAACCCTCAAGTGGGGCGCACCAGACCTGTTCGTTGATCCCTGGAACCCGATTGCAGGCTCTAACTGGGCATTTGACCAGGCTATTGGTCGGGCCACCTGGGGTGAAGCTTATATGTACGATCCTCATACCGGTTTGATTTGGCCGCAGCGGTTTGAACGTGCAGAAATTACTGCCCAGGAAGGTCTGCCTATTGGCAAGACGCTCGATTGGGTTGATCTTTCCTTTGAGCCCGAAATTGTAGTTCCTGATGATGCCATCGCCGACTGGGATGCTGTCAATCAGAAATTCATTACCTCGGCTGAAAAAATCGAATTAGAAAAAGCAGCCGCTGCTGCAGCCGCTGATGCCGCCCAGGTTGCCCTGGATGAGGCAAACGCAGCTCTTGAAGCGCTGCTTGCTGAAAAAGAGGCAATGACGGCGGAAATTATTGCCGCTGGCGATGCTGCCAAAGCTGCTCTTGAAGAAGCACAGGCCGCCTACGACGCACTGACTGACGAAGCAACAGAAGACGAAATCGCTGCCGCTGAAACTGCAGTCACCGATGCCCAGGCAGCCCTGGATGCAGTAGAAGGTTATGTTACCCCTGAAGAAGAAGAAGCTGCCACTGCTGCCGTTCCTGAGGCTGAAGCTGCTCTTGAAGCCGCTACCGCTGATGCTGCTGCCATGGCCGAAGTAACTTACAAGACTGCCAAGATTAAGAGTGTGGTTTATTATCCGGAAGATCTGTGGGAAACCGTGAAATGGCACGATGGCTCGTACATTGACATGGCTGACTTCATCTTTGACTGGATTATCGGCATCGACATGGGCAAAGAGGGTTCCCCCATCTATGATGAGGCCTACGCTGCTAATGCTGAAGCCATCCTGGCAAACTTCCGCGGTTTCAAGATTCTTTCTGAGAATCCTCTGACCATTGAAGCTTACTACACCTCATACCAGACTGATGCAGAGTTGAATATCCACGCGTTCTGGCCTTCGTTTAGTTATGGCGAAGCCCCGTGGCACATCCTGGCTGCGGGTGGCCTGGCTGATCAGGCTGGAGAAGTGGCATTCTCTGCTGATAAAGCGGACGCAACCTCCACTGAAACCAAATCCGTTGAATGGCTCAGCTACATCGGTGGCCCCAGCCTTGAAATTCTGACAACCCACCTGACCGAAGCCGCTGCTGAAGGTTTTATACCTTATGCCAACGTCATGAGTGCTTACCTGACACCCGAAGAAGCAACCGAACGTTACAACAACGCTCTGGGTTTCTTTGAGGAATACGGTCATTACAACATTGGCACCGGTCCTTACATCCTGGCCGAGGTTGCCCTGACTGAGAAGGTTGCCACACTGAAGAGCTTCCGCGAATTCCCCGATCTGTCTGATAAATGGGCCCGCTACGGTGTTCCCAAGATTGCAGAAGTGGAAGTTGAAGGCGAAGATACTGTGGTTCTTGGATCTGAAATTGTCTTCGATGTATTTGCCACCTTTGAAGGTGAACCATACGCCTCTGCAGATGTAAAAGAGGTGATTGGTTTGCTGTACGATGGAACCGGTCAGATAGTCTCGACCCTTGCTGGTGAATTGGTAGAAGAAGGTCACTACACCGTCACTGTGCCCGCTGATGTATCAGCTGCCATTGTAGAAGGTGCCAGTAAACTGGAGGCAGTAGTAGTTCCCGCTGTGGTAGCTATTCCTTCCTTCATGGCTTTCGACTTCGTCACTGTTAAGTAGGAAGACCCATCAGTCGATGTGACTGATTTAGTAAAACTCAGGGGCAAGGACTAGTCTCCTTGCCCCTGCTTATCTACATAAGAGGTAAATCCTATGGGATCATTAGCTGAAAATGTCACTCCGAAAGCGAAGGGCAGTACCAAGCCTGCTTCGACAAGTACCTTGTCCAGGGTTCTTAAGTACTCAGGAGTAAGGGTAATATCACTCTTGGTGACCGTTGTTGTGGGTGTGTATCTCACAATAATGATTGCCAATATGGGCGGTTACGTTGACCAGATGATGAAAGCCTCTATCCAGGAAAATGTCACCATGCAGATTGCCAGAAACCCTGCTTTCAGGAATATGGACCCTGCAACCAAGAACAAACTTACGCAGGAAAGGATCGCAAGTGAAATTGAACGGCTAAACCTGGATCAGCCACTGCTGGTGCGGTCAGTTCGTTTCCTGAGGAATGCGCTCACGCTTAATCTTGGACGCGCTCAACACATGACCAGCGACAGTGGATCCAGGAATGTGCGGCAGATTATTCTGGAACGCATCCCGTACACCTTGCTGCTTATGGGGACTGCTGAATTCATCCTGTTTTTCAGTACACTATTTCTTGCGCTGGCGCTATCACGCCACTACGGCAGTTTTTGGGATAAAGTTGCTGTAACGCTTTCACCGGTGTCAGCTATACCTGCTTGGTTTTTTGGTAT
Organism: uncultured Anaerolineaceae bacterium; assembly: GCA_964455505.1. Lineage (GTDB taxonomy): Bacteria > Chloroflexota > Anaerolineae > Anaerolineales > Anaerolineaceae > Mesolinea. The sequence goes on along the minus strand of CAYVWM010000062.1, from coordinate 7,019 downwards.
CTTCTTGATCCTGCTTTTTGCTGCTGTCTTGAAGTTGCTTCCTTTTAGCGGCGTTATCGACGCCCCAATTCCCAAGACATTTATTGCAAGATCTCTGAGTATTCTCAAGCACCTCATTTTACCTGCAAGCTCTCTTATCCTGAGCTCATTCTTTATCAGTATTTATAACTGGCGCACTTTCTTCTTAATTTATTCCAGTGAAGATTACGTGGACACGGCCAAAGCCAAAGGGCTGACATCCCGCGAAATTGAACGGCGCTACATCCTGCGTCCAACCCTGCCAACCATCATTACCTCATTCGCTCTGCTGCTAATTGCAGTTTGGACAGGCGCCATGATAACGGAGACGATTTTTAAGTGGCCTGGATTGGGATCGGTAACATACCGGGCTATTGGACTCTATGATACCCCGGTCATTGTTGGTACGACTATCATTTATGCATACTTACTGGCAATTACCGTTTTCCTGCTTGACTTTATTTATGCCCTGGTTGACCCGAGGGTAAAAATTGGCGGTGGAGGTGGCGCAAAATGAGCCGATTCAAAAAAACTCTAAAGGAAATCAGTAAATATCCTTCAGCCATTGCAGGTTCAATAATTATTATTCTGATGGTTATCGCTTCAATAATTATCATAATCAAAATCCCGTATGATACAGCGATTTCCCGATGGCGCGGTGGTGAAGAAATTTGGGGAAGAAACCCGCGCAACGTACCACCAGCATGGTTCAATGTCTTTAGAAAAGATAAGTTGGTGGAATCACTTGACTTAACAATTGAAGATGAAGAAGTTACTGTCGAAGATAGATTTACCGAAGGCGGAACACGAATCACGACAACCACTTTTCCATTTGAATACGACTATGCTACTTTCCCTCAGGATATAGTTTTCTATTTCAAATCATCTTATACTGAGAAACAACCGTATGCATCCATTAAGTTGATAACACCGGATGAACGAGAAATAAAGATAGGGAATTTTGGGCTATCCCCCTCGTATACGTATCCTCTCAGTCAGGATGCAAAACTAAAGAAGAAACTGGACGGCCTCTCACCAGAGATCGGTTTATTTATTCAGGAAGGAGATGAGTCCCAGAAAGTTGTACAAGGACGCTATCAATTCCTGGTGGAAACAATAAACTTTGAAGAAAGTTCTTCAGTGGATGTTGAATTTGTGATGCGCGGACAGGTATTCGGTTTGGCTGGCACCGATCATATGCGGCGAGACCTGATGCTGCCGCTGTTGTGGGGTATGCCCGTAGCGCTTGTGTTCGGCCTTCTGGCTGCGGTGGGCACTTCCGTTCTTACCATGATTATTGCTGCAATTGGTACCTGGTATGGCGGTTGGGTGGATGGTCTCATTCAGCGGCTTACCGAGATTAACATGGTTTTACCTTTTTTGCCCATCCTCATCATGGTAGGCACGTTTTATTCCCGCAGTTTATGGACGATATTGGGCGTTACGATTGCGCTGAGTATTTTCACCGGTGGAATCAAGTCTTACCGTGCAACCTTTATGCAGATTAAGGAATCAACCTATATCGAAGCAGCCAAAGCCTATGGCGCTAAAGATATTCGCATTATCTTTAAGTATCTGATACCGCGTATCATTCCGCTGCTTCTGCCGGCTTTGATATCTTCTGTTCCGGCTTATGTCTTTCTGGAGGCTTCCCTGGCCTTGTTAGGGGTTGGCGATCCGGTCATCCCAACCTGGGGCAAGATTATTAACGAAGCCTACGAAAATGCTGCTCTTTACCGGGGTTGGTATTACTGGATTATGGAACCAGCCGCGTTACTGATGGTCACAGGTTTGGCTTTTGCCATGTTGGGCTTTGCGCTTGACCGCCTGTTTAACCCCCGCTTGCGAGGAATGTAATAATGAATGAAACAACACTTTTAGAAGTCCAAAACCTGAAGTTGTATTTCAAAACTTCACGCGGCGATGTACAGGCAGTGGACAATGTGGATTTTACGCTGCCTACCAACAAAGCTGTGGTTGTGGTTGGTGAGTCTGGCTGCGGCAAGAGTTCAATGGCAAAAGCACTTTTGCGTTTATTGCCCCGAAACGCTGGGGAATACTCTGGCCAGATAAAACTAAATGGTGTAGACACCATGGCAATGAGTGATGAGGAGTATCGCCAAAAAATTCGCTGGATCAAAATGTCTATGGTTCCGCAGGCAGCCATGAACTCGCTCAATCCGGTCATTAAGGTGGGCGACCAGGTAGCTGAACCCATCCTTGCACACGGTATCGGTGACAAGGCTGCCGCCCTGGAACAAGCGAAGACCATGTTCCAACGTGTAGGGGTACCGGTTGATTTTATGAACAGGTACGCTTTTGAACTTTCAGGGGGAATGCGCCAGCGTGTGGCCATTGCTATGTCCCTCGTGACGGTTCCGGAACTCGTGATTTTGGATGAGCCAACCTCTGCGTTGGATGTGCTCACCCAGGCGAATATCATGAACTTGCTCAAAAGGATTAAGAAGGAAATTGCCACCAGCTTTGTGCTCATTACCCACGACATTTCTACGTCGAGTGAACTTGCAGACAGGGTTGTGGTCATGTATGCCGGGCAAATTGTTGAAGTTTGCGAATCACATCGATTCTTTAGCAAACCATTCCATCCTTATTCTGCGAAACTTATGGCGTCAGTTCCCAAGCTGCGCAGCACCGTGGAACCGGAATTTATTACTGGTCAGCCGCCATCGTTGGTCAATCCGCCCACTGGCTGCCGCTATGCAGCCCGCTGTCACAAACGATTTGATAAGTGTTCCGAAGAGCCGCCAACCGTTAATTTTGATGATCACCAGGTTAAATGCTGGTTGTACGTGTGATACTGGGAGACAAAATGGATAATTACACTGAAAACAACGAAAGCACAATTTTCTCAGGCGATGGTAATTCAGACACTGAATTGGATGTAATGGAAAAAAACAGTCCAGTCGATTCGGATGAAATTCTTGTCTCTGTACAAGATCTGCATGTCTGGTTTGAATTGCGCCGCTTTGGTTTTGGACATGTGGGTGATGTGCGCGCTGTGGATGGCGTGGATTTCAACCTTTATAAAAGAGAAGCAATAGCCATTGTAGGAGAGAGCGGTTGCGGTAAGTCCAGCCTGATGAAAACGATCCTGGGAATTAATACCCCCACAAAGGGCGATATCATTTTTAATGGTGTTCCAATGAGCAGCCTCTCCAAAGAAAGACTGCGCGAATACCGTGCCCAGGTAGGGTATGTCCAGCAGGATCCCTACGGTGCCTTGCCACCTTTTATGACTATCCAGCAAATAATGGAAGAACCGCTAATTATCCACAAGGTCAGCAACAGGGAAGAGCGGATTGCACGCGTGCGTAAGGTTCTTGAAGAAGTAAAGATGAACCCCATAGACGAATTTCTGCCAAAATTCCCACACATGCTATCCGGCGGACAGCAGCAGCGGGTGGTTATTGCACGAGCCATGATCATGAACCCGCGTTTGTTGGTGGCGGATGAACCTGTTTCTATGCTGGATGCTTCTGTGCGCGTGGAAATCCTGAAACTGCTGCGAAAATTGCAGGAAGATCACGAATTGGCAGTAATTTACATCACCCATGACCTGGCAACCGTGCGTTATTTTTCTGAGTACATCTTCGTAATGTATGCCGGTCAAATTATTGAAAAAGCCAAAGTTGAAGACCTTGTCTTCCATTCAGCTCATCCGTACACTCATGCCCTTCTGGCTGCCACATCCGACCCGGACCCAAAGAATGTGGATGAGTACCAGGATGTTCCTCCTGGCGAACCACCAAGTCTGGTGAATCCGCCGGCAGGCTGCCGCTTCCATCCCCGCTGCAGCAAGATGATAGCTGGAGAATGCGATGTAATTCGCCCGCCCGAGTTTGACCTGGGTAACGGGCACAAAGTAAGCTGTTGGCTTTATAAAGAAAGTCATGGATAAGATAGCCCCTAAGCACTTCATAATCATCGGAGGGATCCTCATGGCACTGGGGGTTATTTTCCCTTTTCTGATGGTAATGCGAGTGCTGAACTCCACGATGTTCCTGAATTTTTTCTCCTACATTGCTCAGGTGGTAGGTTTGTTTTTGGGAATGTATGGGGTCATGACTATCATGCGGATAAAAAGAAAAAAATAATTGCTTTAGACTCAAGAAATAAACACTGCCAGAGGCAGTGTTTATTTTTGGTTATTGAAGGGTCGAAAAAAAAACATGTCTCATTCCCAATAGCTATGGATGATGATTTTTCCGAACCTGAAACATACTGCAGGTAAAAATAACAATCAGAATTCGCGTTATAATCTTTTTGAAGAGCTATTGCGAATAGCTGAAATTATGCTAAAATAAGCGCTACTCTGGGGCATGGTGCAACGGCAGCACACCGGACTTTGAATCCGTGGATCCAGGTTCGAATCCTGGTGCCCCGGCCTGAAGTAAACGTGAATACCGAATCAGACCCATATCATAGACCCATTCAGACGAGCAGTCAGTTGTTTTGTGCTGCCCGTCATTTAATTACCCGGAGCCATTTATGACAACCGCATCCATTATCCTGGCAGCTGGCCTGGGCAAGCGCATGCACTCGCACTTACCCAAGATGCTGCACCAAATCGCAGGTAAGCCGCTCATCCTGCACGCTCTGCAGGCAGTAAAAACCATCAGCGACATTCCCCCCGTCGTAGTGGTAGGCCACGAAGCCGAGCGGGTTCAAGCTGCAATTGAAGAAACCGCCGCCCTTCAGGTAAGTTTTGCCCTGCAGGAAAAGCAGCTGGGTACTGCCCATGCTGTCCAATGTGCACGCGAATATGTGGAAGGCAAGGCCGACCTTGTTTTGGTTACCCTGGGAGATATGCCCCTGCTGCAAGAAGTTACCCTGCGCCAATTGATCGATTTGCATCAGCATAGCGGCGGTGTGATTACCATGTCCAGCATTATTGCCGACCAATCGCGCGGATTCGGGCGAATCCTGCGGGATTCCACAGGCAGTGTAACTGCAATAGTGGAAGAGGCAGTAGCCACCCAAGAGCAGCTGGCAATCAATGAATTTAATATTTCTGCTTACTGCATCGATGCAGCCTGGTTGTGGTCGCATCTTTCTCAGATTGAAGTCTCACCCAAAGGCGAGTACTATCTCACAGATCTGGTAGGTCTGGCGGTAAAAGAAGGCTTCCGGGTTGAATCACTGATCATTGAAGACCCACAGGAAGGACTTGGCATCAACGACCGGGTGGATCTGGCAGATGCTGAAACTGCCATGCGCCAGCGCATCAACACCGCCTGGATGCTGAAAGGGGTGACCCTGCTGGACCCAAACAGCATCACGATTGAAGCGGACGTTCAGATAGGCCAGGATACCCAAATTTTGCCCAACACTCACCTGCGCGGCAATACGGTTGTGGGCTCTGGCTGTGTCATTGGTCCGGATACCACCCTTATATCAACAACCACTGGCGATGAAACCGTGATAACGTATTCTGTGACGGAATTTGCTACTATCGGCAGTCACGTCAGCATGGGACCCTTCTGTCATCTGCGTAAAGGGGCTGTGCTGAAGGACCACGTCCATCTTGGCAATTTTGGTGAAGTCAAAAGTTCCACGTTGGAAGAAAACGTCAAGATGGGGCATTTTTCTTACATTGGCGATGCGCACATCGGAGAAAATGTCAATATCGGTGCAGGGACCATCACCTGCAATTTTGATGGAAAACAAAAGCACTTTACGGAAATAGGTGAGAACACATTCATCGGCAGTGATACCATGCTGGTAGCCCCACTGAAGATTGGCAAAAATGCCAAGACTGGTGCTGGCTCGGTAGTAACCCGGGATGTAGCGGATGACACACTGGTGTTGGGTGTGCCGGCACGGAAGAAAGAACAAAAGGAGCAATGTGACTGAATCAATCTGGCTCTGGGCGCTGCTGGCGCTTTCGGTTGTACTTGACCTGGCAACCTCAGCAGCAAAATCGGCCTTTACGCATGTGCGTTTGCCCTACCTTTTGGCACTGCGGGAACAGCAAACAGCCAAAGTAGACAAGACTGTTTCCCTGTTGGAAAAAACCCGGCTGCGTACTTCCCTGCGGCTTGGTTTGGCTTTGTCCCATTTTGCAGTGGCGGGGATCATTGTTTTGAACTTGCAGAAAAATCTTGGCATCCAGGAATTCTGGCTCATCCTGCTGACCCTTCTGGGTGCGATGCTGGTGCTTACCACGCTGGAGTATCTGATTGAGCGCAAGATTCTGGATAATCCGGAAAATTCTGCCCTGGCACAGACTGGAATTGCTTCGTTGGTAGACTTTATTTTCACACCTTTCTCCAAGGTGATGATGATTCTTTTAGGGCAGCACGCCGAAGAAGTCACTCTGGCTGTGACAGATGAAGCTTTGCGCGATTGGGTGGAAGTTGGTCAACCTGAGAGTACCCTTGAAAAGGGGGAGCGGGAAATGATCTATTCGATTTTTCGTTTCAGCGAAACACTCACCAGGGAAATTATGATCCCGCGCATCGATGTACTGGCGCTGGATATCAACACTACTATCAGTCAAGCCCGTCAGGAGTTTATCCGAGCCGGGCATTCGCGTGTGCCCGTTTATGATGATACGATCGACAATGTGATTGGTCTGCTGTATGCCAAAGACCTGCTCAGTGTGGTAGATGGTAACGACACGATTGCTTCGCAGCGAAGCCTTTTACGGCCGGCTTACTTTGTACCGGAAGCTAAGAAAGTGGATGAGCTCCTTACAGAAATGCAATCGCGGGGCGTCCATATGGCGCTGGTTGTGGATGAATATGGCGGCGTGGCTGGTGTTGTCACACTTGAAGACATCATGGAGGAGATTGTTGGAGAAATCCGGGATGAGTATGATACGGGTGAAGAGCAGTTGTATACCCAGATCAGTCCTTCTGAATATATATTCCTGGGCCGGGCAACCATAGATGAAGTCAACGAAGCCACCGATCTGCATCTCCCCAAAGAACATGCAGACACCCTGGGCGGGTATATCTACGGCAGCCTTGGGCGGGTAC
>CAYVWM010000061.1:3198-11603 GCA_964455505.1 uncultured Anaerolineaceae bacterium | reverse complement strand
CGCCACAACTGAACCAGAAGAAACATTAGAGACTGAAACTGTGGTTCCGGAAACAACACCGGAAGAACCGCAGGAATAACAAAGATTTCTTTAGTGCCGGAATATCACAATATTCCGGCATTTTTTATTGCAATGAATTGGTACATAGACGCACACGAAGACCTGGCTTGGAACATCGCCAGTTTCAATAGAAATTACACAGGGTCAGCTGCTGCAATCCGCAAAAGCGAGAGCAGCACAGACATCCCCAAATTCAACGGTGATGCCATGCTGGGCTATGAGGAATACAATCGTGGCAACATTGCCATAGTTTTTGGCACCCTTTTCGCGATTCCCTCCAGACCTCAATATCAATCGTCCCACAACCTTCAGATTTTTTCAAACCCCACAGAAGCAAACCAGCTTTACTGGCAGCAACTTGAAATTTATAGGACTTTGTGCAAACAGCATTCAGAAAAGTTCAGGCTGATTTTAACTAAATCAGATCTGCACGATCACGTTACCCACTGGGAGGCTGCAATCCACGTGGATAATAGAAGAAACACTGTTGGGATTGTCCCATTGATGGAAGGCGCAGATGGAATCCTCTCCACAGCAGAGTTGGAAACCTGGTGGAGTTCCGGACTGCGCATTATCGGGTTAGCCTGGGCAGGCAACCGTTACTGCGGGGGGACAAACGAACCTGGTCCGCTGACCACTAAAGGGGAATTTTTGCTAAAAAGAATGGCGGAATTAGGGTTTATTCTCGATTTATCGCACATGGATTCCAAGGCTGCATACCGCTGCCTTGAGATTTTTCCCGGAAAGATTATTGCCAGCCACTCCAACGCGAGTCGACTTGTCCGGGGTTACAACGGAAACCGCCTGCTGGATGATAACTTAATTCAGGCAATGATCGCGCGTGATGCGGTTATTGGCATAGTGCCATTTAATAATTTCCTGGTCGCAGACTGGCAACAACAAGGCGGCAGATCCTGCGTTGGCTTACACCTTGTAACAGAACAAGTGGACCACATCTGCCAACTTGCCGGGGATTGTGATCATGTTGGCTTTGGCACAGACTTTGATGGCGGATTTGGAATGCAATCCGCACCTATAGAACTTGAAACCATTGCTGATCTGCCAAAAATCGAACCGCTTTTATCTGAATTAGGTTTCTCTTCTGATGAAATCAGTAAGGTCGCTTCGGGCAATTTTCATCGTGTGTTAGAATCGGGGTTGCCAGATTAATTGCAGGAACAATAATGACTGAAGGAATAACAGATAACAATCCCAATTCCGTAGAAATTCCAAACAATGGATACGTAACCTATCCAAAACTTCGTTCACGCCTTGGCTTGACCATGTCGCTGATTGGATTCATATTTTTTCTCATTGGTTCCAAACCCGAAGTATTTGGTTTAGATCGGGGAACATCGATCGGTTTTGTTCAGATTTACGTCATTCTGATTGGGATAGGCTTGCTAAGTTGGGGCGCATCCGTCACACTCCTGGCATTCTGGAAAAAAGATCAAAAATCTCTCCTGGCAGACTTTGGCACGCGCGTAATCAGCACAGGTGTAGTGATTTGCGCCTTCACTGCCCTCGCGGATGCCTTCGGTTTTGGAACCAACCCCCTCCCAAACGTATATCTTGGCAAACTACAATCGTACGGCGTGATGATTGGTATGGGTATCATCATTGCCGGGATTGTGATGCTCTTGCGTTTCAAGCAAGATTAGTTTGCATCTCACTCCCTTCTCTTTCTCGTCTGATATAATCCCACTTCAGTAAAAGAGCATTAAGGCATACACAAGGAAGATCATTGAATAAATTTCCGCTGATCAAATTTCAACTTGACAATGGTTTACAAGTCATGTTGATGGAAATCCACACAGCGCCAATTGTTAGTTGTTGGCACTGGTATGGTATCGGTTCCCGAAATGAAGTTACGGGGAAAACCGGGTTGAGCCATTGGGTAGAACACATGCAGTTCAAAGGAACAAGCCATTTCAGTGCCTCGGAGATGGATCATGCTGTCGCTCGCATCGGAGGTTATTGGAACGCCTTTACCAGCCCAGATTGGACGACCTATTTTGAAACCTTACCCTCACACGGCCTGGATCTTGCCATTCAATTAGAAGCAGACAGAATGGTGAATAGCCTTTTTAACCCAGAAGAAGTTGAAACAGAACGTACAGTCATTCTCTCTGAACGAGAAGGCATGGAGAACGACCCGCAATTTTTACTTGCAGAAGCTGTTCAACAAGTATCTTTTCAAAATCATCCCTATAAAAATGAAGTAATTGGATTCAAGCAGGATTTGCTCAATTTGACTCGTGATGACCTTTACACGCATTATCAAAATTTTTACCAACCCGGAAATGCGACATTATGCATAGCTGGGGATTTTGAGACTGATCAAGTAATTAGCAAACTTAAGAACGCGTATCAGGAAATTGAATCTCATCCTTATCAGAAGCCAATCCCGATTGCAGAAGAAGAAGCTCCACCAGCGCGTGAAGTCGAGTTGCATGGTCCGGGAGATACTACTTTTATCCAACTGGCATATCGCGCTCCAAAAGGTAATTCACCGGATTTTTTCACCTTTTTGATTCTTGAAAGCCTGCTAACAGGACCTTCAAGCCTGAATATGTTTGGAAGCGGCAATATCAGCCACAGAACCAGCCGCTTATACCTCTCCCTTGTTGAAAAACAAATAGCGGTATCCGTCGATGGAAGTTTGAGCGCAACCATCGACCCCTCAACTTTTAACCTTGGTATCACAACCCACCCTGAACATACTCCTGAAGAAGTGCTGGCTGCATTAGACGAACAAATCCAGCAATTATTGGACGAACCAGTTCCACAAACAGAAATTGACAAAGCTATCAAACAAGCCAAAGCTCTTTTCTCCTACGGAAGCGATAACATCACCAACCAGGCTTTTTGGATGGGATACGCAAGCAACTTTGCGAATTATGACTGGTTCCGACAGTACATACCAAATCTCACCAATACAACTCCCCAGGATGTAATGCAACTTGCCCAACGGTATTTGTCACCTTCCAATAGAATAGTTGGGATCTACCATCCAGACGGCAAAGGCCCTCACTATGATTGAACCCTTGTTTTCAGCGATGAGTCTTCCTGGTTCTGATGATATTGTCCGCCATGAATTTCCAAATGGGGTTGTCTTGCTTACCCGCCCAAACTTCAACAGCCCAGCCATTTCAATACGGGGTTTCTGCCCTCCAGGCTCAGCTGCAGAACCAGACCAAAAATGGGGGTTGGCTCATTTCACAGCAAGCATGCTGATGGCTGGAACGAAAAAACATGCTTTCCGGGAATTTCATGAAAAAATCGAATCATTAGGTGCTTCCTTATCTATCGGTTCAGGCGCACTAAACAGCATCATCAGCGGGCAGTGCCTTAATGAAGACCTGCCCCAAATACTTACCCTTCTAACAGAAATCCTAGAAAGTCCTGCTTTTCCGCCAAGCCATTTTCAACGAATCAAGACCCAAACACTGACCCTTCAGGCTATTCAATCCCAGGAAACTGCCGAAATGGCAAGTCAAGCATTTGACCGCAATATTTATGGACAGCACCCGTATGGAAGACCCGATCTGGGAACACCCAAATCCATCCAGGACATTACACTGGATGACCTATGGGAGTTTCAGCAGCAATTTATCGGTCCGCAAGGACTGGTCATTGCAATTTCAGGCGGTCTTTCTCCTGAAGAAGTTATCAAGGCATGCGAGATCAGCCTGGCTGAATTTGAAAACCCCAGGCAAGAACCAATTCCGCCTCTGCCGTTACACCAACCCATTACAAGCAATATACGGGAACACGTAACGCTAAAAGAGAAAAGCCAAACTGACCTGGTTATTGGGACTATGGCTCCAAAGACTTACGGTCCGGATTATCACGCCTGCCGGGTAGGTAACAGCATTCTTGGGCAATTTGGGATGATGGGCAGAATTGGTGAGGCTGTCAGAGAAAAAGCTGGTCTGGCCTACTATATACAAAGCGAACTTGGCGCTGGCCTTGGACCAACCACATGGCAGATTGTTGCCGGTGTAAATCCGGATAATCTTGATAAAGCTAAAAACCTTATAATGGCAGAACTACAGCGCTACCTGAGCGAACCGGTAAGCAGCGAGGAACTTGCAGATGCCCGTTCACAAATGATCGGCAGACTGCCGCTTTCACTCGAATCTAATGCCGGCGTGGCAGGCAGCCTGCTAAACATCGAGCGCTTCGGTCTTGAGCTTGATTATTTGCGCATGCAGCCTGAAAAATTGGCAGCAATTACACCGCAAACAATTTTGGAAGCCTCACAACGCTATTGGGACCTTGACAGACTCGTTATCACTTCTGCAGGCAGAGCGCTCTCATGATCAGATGTGGAGTTGATATCGTTAGGATTTCCCGGCTCAGCGAAATAAAGCTGGAGATCCGCACCCGTTTCATAAGGCGGGTTTATACTAACCAGGAACAGGAACAAACTGCTTCAGATTTTGAGAGTTTGGCTGGTCTGTTTGCGGCCAAGGAGGCGGTTTCAAAAGCTCTTGGAACTGGAATTGGCAGAGTCTCCTGGCAGGACATCGAAATTCTTCATTCAGCCACAGGAGAACCAGTGCTTTACCTACATGGTGAGGCTTTCAAGATTGCCGAGGAGAAGAATCTCCATGAATGGTCTGTTTCCATCAGTCATGATGGTGAATATGCTGTTGCATTGGCAGTTGCCCAATCTTAAGAAAGCATTCTTGTGAAGATACTCTGCCTTAGCGATGTTGAACTCCCTGCTGTTTACAATACGCGGATCAGGGAACGGTTTGGGGATATAGATCTTGCCATCAGTTGTGGGGACCTCCCCCATTATTACCTTGAATACATACTCACTTTGCTGGACATACCCCTATACTATGTTCACGGAAACCATGTTCAGTTAATCCAAAATGAAGATGGTCAAGTAAAGCATGATCCCTGGGGGGCTGTGAACCTGCACAGACGTGTTATTCGTGTTCCCCAATTTGATCTGATACTGGCAGGGATTGAGGGCGCTTTGCGGTACAACGCCGGCGATTTTCAATACTCCAACCTGAAAATGTGGGGGATGGTATTGGGATTAATCCCCCATCTCTTATACAACAAATTGCGTTATGGACGTTTTCTGGATATTTTTGTAACCCACAGTGCACCCCAAAAAATTCAGGATGATATCGATTTTGCCCACAGGGGTGTCCCCGCATTCCGCTGGTTTATAAAAACCTTCAAACCCAAATTGCATCTACACGGGCACATTCATCTCTACACACCCATGCAGCCCCGCGAAACCTTATTCCATTCCACACGTGTTGTAAATGCTTATGGTTATCGTGAGATTAAATGGCCAATGGAAACAGCCTGACTAAATATCTTTGAGATTCAGTCCATAAAGCGGTATAAGCATTTCATCCTGGTGTAATCCGCCATGCCTTCCTTGCATAAGATTGGGTTTAGCAGGCCACCAAAGGTAGGCATCTCCATGCGGCACTGCCACCAGGTCGCCCACCCTATCGGACAGCGCAGGATTCAGGGGTGCATGGCCGAATAAGCCCATCGTTATAGCTTCATCTCCTGTGATCAGAGTAAATTTCCCTTCCCAGGCATTGCTGAAATATTGCCTCACATCGGTTTCTCTGTCAGGTTTAATGTATAGGAAAGGCAGCCTGCTCTCACATGTAGGCAAAATCCTCAGCATGGTTACCAATTCCGGATGATTTGCCAGGTTAAGATTTTCATCTGGGGGTGTTGCAATGGCACCATGGTCGGCAGCAAGAATGAATAAGGTGTCTTGCTTGGTCCATTCGTCCAATTTATTGATGAAATTTTCTTCAAATGCATTGGAAAACTCTGCAAACTGATTTACGACGCGCTCATCATCCGGCCCATGCCGATGGATGAGCGTATCCAACGTACTCCAATACACGTAAACAAAGCGCGGTGTGTTTGGTCTGGCATTGAGATTTTCTCTTACATTCACCCACAAATCACTTTCAGATACATAGCCATGCAAATTGGTGTGGCTGAGGTGCATTCGGGAAAGACCTGAATTCCCGATGGAATAATGCATATAGGCGTGGGACTCAATCCCTCTGGAAGCCAGCTGCGCGCCGAGCGGCTGCAGGTTGAGGAAGGATGAGGGGTCAAAACCCGCTTTGGCAAGGCTGCCGCTATCCCCTGCATAACTGGTTGGCATATGCAAAATTGTATTAATAACCATGCTCAATTCTTTCATCCACATTTCGTATCCGATGTAGCCATGTGTCCCTGGAGCCACACCTGTCCAAATCGTGGTTAAAGCCGAGGCTGTAGTGCTGGGAGTAATGCTGGTCAGAGGTATGAGCTGCGCCACTTCCAAGTTTCTGCGCCAAAACTCAGCTTTGCCCTGTGCCATGTAGCGTAAAAGCTGGTTGTAACCCAGTGCATCTACCAACAAGAAAACAACTTTTTGATATCGCTCCTGGAACTTTTCCAGGATCTGTGGGGCAAGTGGCGGCATATCAAGTACCGGACCGCCCAGCCATGAACTTATGCTTGCCGGCAGATTGGCCAATCCATACCCTCGATAATTGGGAAGCACAAAATCCCCATCATTATCCAAAATAACCCCGCTTCGGCGGGTCAAAACAGGTTCAACAAGCGCTTTTAAATCAGGCACAATTCCTCCATATCACAACATAAGACAGGCATCTGCTGCCAGCCAGAATAGGTTTTCCCTAATCTCACCGCGGTCATTCCAGCCGCGATGGTCCCAACTATCCACCTTGACCACATCCCCCCCGTAAAGGATCTGGCCAAAATCCACACCGCGGAACTTGGCAACGGCCATAAAAGCAGCCGCTTCCATCTCCACCGTCAAACAGCCTTTAGCCCGATATTTGGCTGCTTTTTTACGGGTTTCACGATAAAACCCGTCGGTTGTCCATGTTTTGGTCAGTGTATACGGCAAATTGGCTTTTTTTAGGGTTGCTTCGATGGCAAAAAGCGCTTGCCTCTGTGCGTGCATTTCTTCAGAAGGAGCGATGTAATGATAAGAAGTCCCCTCGTCTCTGATGGCAGCAGTAGGTACCAGTATGTGACCGACAGCAAGCGTTTCATCCAACACACCACAGCCGCCGCAAGCAATAAAATGCTTAATCCCAAGAGCAATCGCTTCCTCCATGAGACCAGCGGAGAGCGGTGCACCCACACTTGGATAGAAAAATGCCAGACGCTTTTCCCTATATTCAATTTCATAAACCGGATGCACGCCATTCTCTGACCGCATAGAATAAATTACTGAAGCGCTTCGGTCATTTACAATGCGGTCAATGACCTCCCTGAAAAAACAAATCACGCAATGTTCCGGCACATCCATTGGTTTGATGTGTTTGCTGGGTTCGATAATTGCTGTTGGATCATCATCGAAATCAATGATGGGATAGATAGATTCTGGGCTCATCGATCATTTGCTCCAATCCAGGTGATGTTCTTCTCTTCGGAAAAACGTTTTTGCATCACGTCAAATGCCTGCGGATTGTTGTCGATCAGGATAAAATGCCTGTCAGTTTTGAGGCAGGCAGCGCCGGTTGTTCCACTGCCCGCAAAAAAATCCAGAACAAGATCACCAGGATTAGAGGAAGCCCGAACAATTCTCTCCAGGATAGCAACTGGTTTTTGAGTGGGGTAACCTGTTTTTTCCTTACTATTCGTTCCTACAATGGTATGCCACCAGGTGTCTGTCGGCAATTTGCCTCTGGAAGCTTTTTGTTTTCCGACTAATCCAGGCGCCATATAGGGGATTCGATCGATGTCTTCTCGATTAAAAACGAAAGAGCCGCGATCTTTGACATAATAAAGAATGTTATCGTGCTTGGCCGGCCACCTGTCCTTTGCCCGTCCACCAAAATCATACGCCCAGATGATCTCGTTGCGGAAGTTATCTCTCCCAAATATCTCATCAAGCATAACTTTGCAATAATGAACTTCGCGATAATCGATGTGGAAGTAAAGACTGCCAGTGGATTTCAGTGTGCGATATGCTTCGACTAAGCGGGGATAGAGAAAGTCGTGATAGTCCTCGAAGGCATCCCGATAAGCCTGTGTAGATATGATTTCGGTTTTGTATGTGTGCGCACCAAATCCGACCCGATCACCTACATTAGACCGTTTAGTTTTCATACTTCTTCTGGACTGAACTGTACCGGTATTAAAAGGGGGATCAATATAGATGAGATCAACAATTTCCGATGGCAGTCCTTTTAAAATTGATAAGTTATCACCCAGAAATATCTTGTTGGTCATTCTGCCATTTTAACATGGCCTGACAAAAAAAAGCCGGAGAAAATTCTCCGGCAATTTTTGATGGTGAAAAATATTATTCTAACTGTGAT
>CAYVWM010000061.1:0-3188 GCA_964455505.1 uncultured Anaerolineaceae bacterium | reverse complement strand
TGGCAGAATGGGCATGTTTTTTCTGTGGGTTCAGCTACAGGTTCTTCTTCTTTCTTTTCATTCATTTTCCGGATAGCCTTAACAATCAGGAAAATACAGAAGGCCACGATCAGGAAAGTAATAACGGTTGTCAAAAAGTTACCGTACGCAATCACAACGGCGCCCTGTTCTTTGGCTGCAGCCAAAGTGGTACCATCAGCTAAAGAAACAGCCTTGCGATTTAATTGAATGAACAGGTTGGAAAAATCAACGTTCCCCAACAGCATTCCAATGGGCGGCATAATAATGTCACTGACCAAGCCGCTGACCACTGCACCAAATGCACCACCGATGATCACACCGATAGCCAGATCGAGTGCATTGCCTTTCACAATAAAATCTCGAAACTCACTAAGAATTTTCTTCATAACATCCTCCTAAATAAATTTTTAGCCATTATACTCAGTTTTATTTATTATGGGGTTAATTTTTTTGGTATTAAACTTATTATTATTATTTTTGATTCCAACAGCTTAAGAAAGTTGTTGACCAAAATCATTGTATAATTAGGCTACTGATTGGTCATACAGAAAGAGGATCCCATGGACGAAAACACAAGTAATATTCCCGAAGAAAACGCTGAAGAATTTATGCAAGCATCAGCGGAAGAATGGAGCAAACCGGAAAACGAAGATTTGCTTCCAGAAGAAAGCATTGAAGAAGCCAGCGGACAAGTAGTGGAACCGGTGTCTGAAGAATGGCACAAGCTTGAAGACGAGGTAACCTCTGCCAAATCCAGTCTCGAGGAGAATATTGAAGAAATCCTCGATGTTCCGGGTAAAGCCTTTGAAGAGGCTGAAGCTGAGGTGATTGAAAGTGAAGCCCAGACAGACGATTTCATGCAAGCCTCAGCTGAAGAATGGAGCAAGGCCGAAGCAGAAGATTTGGCGCCTGAAGAGGTAATTGAAAGTGTCGAAGATCAAGTTATGCAAACCGCTGCTGATGATTGGCAAAAGCTTGAAGAAGAAGCAATCTCAGCAGAATCGGTGATCGAAGAAGGTGCAGAAGAAGTGGTTGACGTCACCACCAAGGCGGTAGACGAGGTGGAGACAAGGATGGTCGAAACTGAAGCATCCGCAGATGAATTCATGCAAGCCTCAGCCGAGGAATGGAGCAAGGAAACCCCTGAGGAAGTTGCTGCTGAGGTGCCAGAAACAGAAACAGACCGTTGGGGCGCTGTCCAACCAGCTGAGGTTGAAGACCCGTCCCGGTGGCACGGCGAACTCTACACACCTGAACAGGAACCAGAGCCCACTCCATTAGTCGAAGAAACCGAATGGAGCAAACCTCAGGTAGAAACTATTGAAGAAGCTTTTGTTTTTGAAGCGGCGGATGATGATGCTTTACCCCCAATAGAGGCTCCCACCAAGAAAAAAGAAAAATTCCCAATATGGGCAATTATCCTGATCGTACTATTAGTCTTGGCAATTTGCCTCATTTGCCCAATCGCTTTGATTATTACTTTGGGATATAAGATATTTGAAAGTGCAGGACTGCTGTTCCTGTTTTTTGCTTAGCGTTCTTATCGCTAACTATTCAACAGGCTGCCGGTTGGCAGCCTGTTTTCTTTCTGACCGGGTAATTGCTAGTTTTCTATTGGTTCTGATTCGTTACCCACCCTCGAAAAGCCGCTAATTATTTAGGGAAATCCTTCCAGGTTTGCGTCAGCACATTCCACTCTTGCAGTGTAAGTGTTTCAGCTCGGCGGGAAGGGTCTATGCTCGAGCGGTTTAAAAGCGCGGCGCTCTCTGCAACCGATATCCCTAAGCCTGAAGCCAGACTATTGCGCAGGGTTTTCCTCTTTTGCGAAAAACCTGCATGCGCCAGTCTGAAGAAAGCATCCAAATCATCCGTGGGTATTATTGGTTCCGGATAGAGGGCAATACCCAGAACGCTGGAATCAACCGTTGGAACCGGAAAAAAACAACCAGCAGGGATGTGTGCAAGGATTTGGGGCTTACCATAAACCTGTACAGACAAGGAAAGCAGGCTCATTTTGCTATCCAGCATGCAAATGCGTTCGGCTACTTCCTTCTGCATTGTCAAAATGATTTTGGCTGGCTTTTTCTCGGATTCCAGAAGATGACGAATGAGTGCAGATGTAATGTAATAGGGAATGTTTGCAACAACCATGTACTCTTTATTAGCCATCAGTTCAGCCGGATCGAGGTTTAGCATATCCCCTTCAATAACCCTTACATTCGAAAATTCACTCAATGCATCTTCTAAAGCCGGAATTAAGGCACTGTCAAGTTCCACAGCGACCACAGTTTTGGCAGCCTGTGCCAACAAGTAAGTGAGGCTGCCCACTCCCGCTCCAATCTCGAGCACAGAATCTTCAGTAGTAATATTGGCTGTTTCCACAACTCTTAATAATGCAGTAGGTTCAACCAGAAAATTTTGACCCAAAGACTTCTTTGGCCGGATGGAATACTTAGCGAGGAGAGGCTTAATTTTTAACATTTTCATGGCAATATCACCGGAATAAAGGCTGGTACAGGAGTTAAGAAATACATGGTAGTCCAGGTATGCCAACTTTCATAGTTATCGTTATCAAAGCCAAGGTCAATCCAATAGCGTCCTGGTATACCCCCGCCTGTATCTGCAATGGTACCGTAACCGTATCCAGGAATGTAAACAGGCTGAAAAGCCATGCCCCGATACCAGGCTAATGTAACCGCCACAACACCTTTTGTGAGTGGAATACCCGACGCAGTCCCCGTGGATCCACCCTGCGAGCTTGGCATGTAGGACGTGGCATACACGCTGACCTTGCGCCAATAAGTGATCGTATCACCGTTGATTGTTTCCGTCCGCACAACCACTTTTGATCCTAAACCTATCACGCCATCCATGGGTTCACTGGCCTTCCAGGGACCTTCAGTCTCTTCAGCAACCAGTGTGCCGTCCTCCCAACGGGATCGGGTCCGGGTGATCACCAGTCCAAGCTGACCCGGTGTCAGAATACTGGTTGTGTCTAATTCAGCATCTGGATCTTCAAGGTAGGTGTTTTGGTAGGCGGTTTCTTCTTTTAATAATTGGATTTCCTCACTAACACGCACAATCTGAATCATACCGTCATCGGGTACAACAGCATCCTCTGTTGGAATTGCGTAATCCATTCCCTGCAAAGACAGACCCAAATCCCG
>CAYVWM010000060.1:0-11640 GCA_964455505.1 uncultured Anaerolineaceae bacterium | reverse complement strand
ATTGGTTCAGGGTTCGAGCCCCTGCACGCTCATATTTTGTATGTGGGGGTTGGGAAAAGGGTGCTTTCAAAGCCTGTGAAAAAACGTATGGAAACCCACAGTCAGTTAACCGTCCTCTTTGTGGTGGGCACCCTTACTCTGTTTTGCTCGTGGGGGCAGGCTCCATACCTGCGATGGTGGAGTTGGCAGGGTTTCATTGTATGGTCCCACACCGCTAAACTACGGGATTGATTGCTTTGCATGTCTTTGCTCTGCATTCCTTCGGCGAACATCCCTACGGTGGGCTGCACACGGACGCTTACGTTGCACGCTTAGAACAGTTGCATGGAGGCTTTGTACAAATCGTCCCCTACGAAAACAAAGCCAGAGGTAGGGGCGTGGTTCCACCCGCGCCCGAAAACCCGGGATGACGCGGTCCCACGGCCTTGTTTCTGCATGCCTTCGGCGACCAAGCCGATTCGCACGGAGGCTTTACACTCCTTTGCACTGTCTACTTTCGGCTTGCAGGGTGGTATACAATACTGCGGGAACGCACTGCTGACCAGCGAGAACATAAGAGGCTGGGTGGATAATGCAGCGGAAAGGAGTTGTAGGAGTGGTCAGGTGATCTGGCGCATCAGGGCGGGGACCTCAAAGTAGATCCGGGCACGCTTGATTTTCTCCTCCTCCAGGTCGTATACCACGCACATTGGCACGCTGACCTGTTTGCCTGTGGCTGGTACGCCGGCAAACTCACCAATATGCTTGCCGACGAATTCGGCTTCGAGCATGGCGTTGTTTTCGCCAAAGAGCATAAGCGTTGGTTTCGCGGTGGCATCAAAGGCTACATGGTAGAGGTAGTGGAGTGTGCCGGCGACCTGCTCGGGACCGTGGGATTCCTCGCCACTACCCATTACGGTAAAGACCACATCCTCTGCTAAAAGTGATGATTCTTCATGCTCTGCGGAGAGAAAGCGCATGACGATTTCCTGTGTTTTTTCTGCAGTCATTTTGACCTCCATTAATATGCACCCGAAAAGGTGTTGGTTTGCTTCTTGGCTGTAAGGTGGGTCCAGGTTTTTCTTGAAAACATCTGCACTATGTGCTGGATGCGTTTGGATGGACATATATATAGTAGCACTAATTATGGGGAATAGGCGATAGTCGTTAGTCTATAGTCCATAGTCAATAGTCCATAGTCAATAGTCTATAGTTTTCAGTTTATTGCTTCGCAAACCGGTGAGAGCAGGGGGGTTAGGAGATCGGAGAGAACAGAGCGCACTTAAATAATCACACGCCCGGTAGGCTAGGCGTGTGATGCATTATCGGTAAGGATTACCAGTAACTGCGTTAATGCTTTACTTAATTAGTACAGGCAAGTAGATTCCCGAAACGATCATTTCGAATGCGCCCATATCTGCAACCTCCGTTCCGTCCAGGTCGCCATCCAGAGGGCGCGTCCTTCCGAGCAGGTCTTTAGCTATCAGTGAAAGCTGGTCAGCAGCATCGATGCCTGGAGAGAGCAATCCGAGTTGATAATTGCCATTGTCTGCATCCACAAACAAGGGCTCGTCAGACAGATTGCCAGTACCGGTCCAGCCATTCTCCACGATGGAATAGGTGACATGGACCAGGTCTGGGTTTGAATATGCAAATGGACCTCCACCGTTGCCGTAGATGATGCTGTTGGAAACATACTGGTCAAACGTGTCAGTCGAGAAGATAATCCCGGGCATGCCGTTATCTTTAGCATTGTTTGCGATGATGGTGAACGTTATGGTAGAGGGCCCATTGGTGTGAATGCCTGCATCGCCAACGTTATCGGTTATCTGGGTGTTTTCCACATACAAAGTACCGCTGCCAGCACGGATGCCGCCGGCTCCCTGCATGACCGTGTTGTGCTCGATGATACACTGCTCCACTGACAGGTCGCCTGCGCTGATAATCCCTGCACCGCCCCAGGAATTGGGGGAACCGTCAGCAGTATTATGGTGAATATGGCACTGCTGGACAGTTAGTTCCATGTTGCCTGCTTGTATGCCGCCTGCAGTCAGCCCATTGCCGCCGGTTATGGTCAGGTTAGAAAGGGTCACTTCACTCGCTGTGTCGTAGATATCAAGCGTAGGTAACCCGGGATACCCCAAAACGGCCGGAGAGAATACACTGACAGGCGCAGACCAGTCGGTTGTGTAGAGGCTGTAGTAAATCTGACTGTTCTCAAAATTGTTCATCCACATATGAAGGTTGCCGTCCTTTTCGATGACATGCGGATCTCCCCACATACCTCCCCCAGTGATGATTGGACCGGTGCCCACCATGTTCCAGGTAAGCCCATTGTCTGTGCTTTTTAACGCACCGATCGAAGGGGGATTTGACGGACCTGCCCCAGCAAAGAAGAGCCATAGGTCACCGGCGGTATCCTTAACAATCGAGGGTCCCCAAACACCACTATCGTACCAGGTGCCAGGCGCCGGCGCCAGAATCACCTTTTTGTTAATCCAGTTGGCGATACCGTCGGTCGATTCGGCGTAGGCAATCACAGCTCCCTGGTCGCCCATAGTGTGGTACCAGAGGCGGTAAAGTCCGGCATCATACAAGACCGTGCCATGCCCTACCGCGGTATTTTCAAAGGTATTCGACGAGGGGGAAAGGATGGGTGTGGTCGGGTTGACTGACCAGGCAATCCCATCCGAGCTGGTTGCACGATAAAGCGAGCGGGTGCCATCGGTGGAAGCTTCAAAATACATCAGGTAACTGCTGCCAACTTTGATGACACAGGGTCCATGCTCACTGTTCAGGTCATTCCAGGTTTGCCCCTGGTTTACCAGGACGGGATTGCCCAAGTAGCGAGTCCAGGTGGTTCCATCGGTGGAAGTGGCCAAACCAATTTGAACTTCCTGGGCAAGATCTGAACCGTCATACCACATCAGGAAGTCAGTACCATTAAAGAATACTGATGGTTTTCCCACCTGTCTGCCATCCCAATCTCCGTCAAGCGGTGGAGCGGTTGATCCATCGATGATGGTTTCAAATTGGTGTGGTGCAAAGTTCCAATCGCTGGGATTGTATCCGCCAATATAGGTTCCGCTGGATTGGATGATGAGGTTTTCCGGGTAGGTGCCCCCTGCGATGTGATAGGTGTCTCCTGCCATTCCGCGGTTATCGATTGCGTACTGGATGGTTTGACAGGGCTCCGTGCTGGTTCCGCAGGTGATGCTATCGACACCTCCGAGACTGTCTACATAAATAATGGTTGGATCGGCTGCGATTGCTTGCGAGTGTGATCCTGCCCAGAGAAATGAAGATGCCAGGGCGATGATACAAAACAATTTTGCCGATTTAGTGAACGTAGTGCAAGGACAAAAACGTTTCATGGTAAGCCTCCTGTTGATGGGTAATAGACTATACAGGAAACCCCCAATGTGTACTCCGGTTTGAGAATACCCCGAAAAATATGCAATTGTTTTATGTTGTTTTACTGGACGATCAAATGGCAATACGCCGCCATTGATGTTGAAATTATACCGAATTTTTACCTAAATTCATAGTATTTTTGGGGTTTTTGGATAGGAATGTGGTATATTATGGATAGTACTTCTTACCAAGATTTACTTTGTCTAATTTTTGTTCGTATCACTTTATGCGTCTGCCAATTTAACAGTTATTTTTCAAACAAATAGTTACCTTTGAGTCAAGGGTGTGGAGATTTATGAAAAATCTCACCGTCCCATTTTCAGTCAGAAAGCCGTCAAAAAGAGGTGTGGTCTGTTACACCTGCGGCAATGCAATGGTTGCATATCTTTTGTTATAAACGAGGAGGAAAAATGTTGGCAAGAAAATCACTAAGTCGAATCACTGGTTATTTGGTTGTTTGTTTGATAGTTCTTTCATTCATTTCGGGGAGTGTGTTCTCGGGGGTGCAGGCACAAACTGGTGGAGACACCATCTTTTTACCCATCATGACCAACGGTGATCCGCTGGACATCACCTTTGACCCCTCAGCCTTGATTCAAAATGTAGCTCAGGATCTTAAGGTGTACGTCACATATCCTTATGACGCCTCGCAAGACGCACCGGAAATTATTCTGCTGCGCACCGATGCGGATGGAAAAGTATTGGAAACGATGGGCTCACCCACGGACGATGGGGACCTGTACAATGGAGATGAAATTGCATTTGATGGAGTTTTCAGCTTTTTAAAGAAGAATTACCTCATTCCTGATGCGGGCATGCTCTACTTTAGGGTGGAAATCCTGAAGGGTGGGGATGTTGCTGATTATTCGGGTAGATTGAGCCTTGAAGTGATGGCGGAAGTCACCCAGACTGAATGGGATCAGATCCTGGATACCCAGGATGCCGCCGCAGACCAATACAGCGCGCTGGTTGGTGGCGGAACCGACCCATCGTCCGCTCTGCAGCAGGTTTTATCGGGCTTGAATGCCAATCCTGCCGTGGAATACGCAGGTGTATCTGAGAGCGGCAACGGGATATGGCTCGTGTGGGAGTCGGGAATTCTCGGGGGATTAATGTTGAATCCTGAGGGCACCAAAGGGTTTGTGGGCTCAGAGGGATTTACTGGTGGGGCTGAACCATCCCAAGATACAACGTATTCTTTTGAGCAAGCGCTTGAGGAGGCTTACAACTGCAGTTCTACTGACGCAGCAACCACGCTGCGCCCTCAGAACCGCAAAGCGATTGTGCTTGGTGCGTTTTACTGGCAATTCCTGGCCAACGATGATGCACCCGAGGTCCGCAACATCTTGTTTAAATCCAAATGTCCCAAATTTGAGATCAAGGAAGCCTG
Organism: uncultured Anaerolineaceae bacterium; assembly: GCA_964455505.1. Lineage (GTDB taxonomy): Bacteria > Chloroflexota > Anaerolineae > Anaerolineales > Anaerolineaceae > Mesolinea. The sequence goes on along the minus strand of CAYVWM010000060.1, from coordinate 6,857 downwards.
GAATGCCGATGTGACTGTGGACCTTTACAAGACGCTCCATGAATATGGGACAGTGGTAATCTCTACACATGGGGATACCTTCTACGACGGACTGCCGTCGTGGCTGATCAAACAATGGGGCTGGAATTACTGGGGCGGTCAGGTGGTCTTTTTTGCGGGCGAACAGGCAACAACTGCTAACCGGACCAAATACCAAGCAGATTTGTTATCTAAGCGGTTAGCTGTTTACAACACTACAAATTCAGCCTATTTTGGGGTTCTGCCATCCTTTGTGACCCATTACAGTTCGACCAATTTCCCAGACAGCCTGATCTATATGAGCTCTTGCCGGTCCCTGTACAATGACAGCATGGCTAATGCTTTCTTAGGCAAAGGTGCCAAGACATTTCTGGGTTATGATAATTACGTCAATGCTGCATTTGCCAAGGCACGCGCCATTGAGTTCTTTACCCGCTGGGTGATTGATCCTGCGATCAAGACCACCGGTGATGCTTTCATTCCAGGACAGAAGGACGCTAAAGGGACTGAATTTGAAATACGCGGGGCGGCAGATCTGCACATTCCTTCCAGCGAGATAGAAAACGGGGATTTTGAACTGGGGGTTATGGGCGCATGGACAAAAACCGGAGATGGACGGGTGATTGGGCAGCTGGGGGGCTTCAGTCCTAAAGATGGGAAATTCATGGGGATTATCTCAACCGGATTGGGCTTTACAACTCAATCCGGTTCCCTGGAACAAGAAATTTGCCTGGATAAGGATGCCAAAAAGCTGGAATTCTGGTGGAACTTCAGTTCAGCAGAGTTCCTTGAGTATTGCAACTCAATATTCCAGGACAAATTTGAGGTTTCGATTACCACGGCAACCGGTACGACGGTGTTGTTCAGTAAGGCCATCGATGGGCTTTGCAGCAGCGTGTTCGCTACGACACTGGTTTTTGACCGGGACGGAGTTTACAGTACGGGGTGGCTGCACGCCGCGCTGGACGTATCTGCGCTTGCTACGGCTAATGAAGGCAAACCGGTGAAACTTAAATTCTATGCCAGCGACGTGGGCGACAGCATTTACGACACTGCCATCCTGCTGGATGGAATAAAGATAACCAAGTAAGCGCGGTTTCCGGGAATGAGGGTGGCAGACGGGCTTGCCCGTCTGCCACTACGATGGAGGAGGGTGAGATACCTGCCGTGGGGGGTCCGATATTTGCGGTGGCGGGGCTGCTGCCTCGACCGGATTCAGCCCACTCCGATGCCCTATAGGGAGGCTTGCTTTTCACGTTTATGGCAGACGCGGATCGGCGAGAACGGATTCTTAAGTCGATAGTCAACTGTCTATAGTCTTCAGTTTATTGCTTCGCACCCTGTGCGAGTTGTAGAACAACAGATGGATGATTGGCTGCACTGATAAAAAATTAGTTACCCGAGGGGAAAGCCTCCTGGAAGGGCTACCTGGCTAACTGTTTATCAAACTTTCCGACCAACGACTAACGACCAGCGACTAGCGACTGACGACCAATGACTGGATTGGAGACCTACGGTCAACCACCTCGCACGGTCCGGAGACCGGCGAGAACAGGGGGTCCGGAGACCGGTGAGAACGGAGTTTCGTCCCACTCCGCTATGCTACACCAAGGAAAGCACTTGGTGCGGGCGGGGATGCTACGCAAACCGGCGAGAACATGGGGTTTCGTCCCACTCCGCTATGCTACACCAAGGAAAGCACTTGGTGCGGGCGGGGATGCTTTGCAAACCGGCGAGAACGGATTCTTAAGTCCATAGTCGATAGTCTATAGTCAATAGTCGATAGTCGATAATTACTAATAGCGAAAAGGTAGGCAAGGTATTGTTACGGCTAACCAAGGCATGGGGTGGGAGGCTGCACAACACCACAGCTCTACCGGATGCCACTCCATAGGTCATAATTTCAGAAAATATGGGTAAATAGTGAATCCAAGATATAATTAATCAAAGAATGTTCTCGATTAAGAGATGATCTCACGCTCATATCCTGAACAGTCAATCAAAAATGAAAACAGATTTCCGGCACGGCAGACCCACAATCGGCGTTTTGGCTGGATGGCAATTTTACCGAACAGCCACTAATCTGAGTTACCTTGCGCCCCTCTACCGCGGCATTGCCAGTGCGGCCAAGGACGTGCAATGCAATGTGCTCCTGGGTTGCGGCATGGGTCCCTCCGCCAGCCCGACAGACCCTATGAAGGCTGCCTGGCCCGTTTTATTATCAGATCAGGATTTTATCCCAATTGGCGCATGGAATACCGATGGTCTGATCGTGGCTGTCCCGCTGCATTCAAAAGCGCATGCAGATTACATTCAAAATCTGCGAAGGCAAAACCACCCCGTCCTTTTTATTGGATCAGGTCAACCCGGTCCCACGATCGCCGTGGACAATGCGGGCGGTATCTCCAAGGCCATGCAGCATTTATACGAACACGGACACAGACAGATTGCTTTCATCGCAGGCTCCGAGAATGACATGGAGGGCGATACTGGCATAAGGCTTGATGCCTATAAAACCTTTCTTGAGAGCCATAATCTGAAAAAAGATCCTGGTCTGGTAGCCTTCAGCCGCCACATCTACAGCGGCGGCTACCAGGCTATTGAAAAAATATTAGCTTCCGGGGGTCATTTTTCTGCGGTGATGGCAAGCAATGATGAATCCGCACTTGGTGCAATAGAAGCCTTAACGAAAGCCGGCTTCAGGGTTCCAGAAGACATTGCAGTGATCGGTTTCGATAACCGTTTCGAAGGTGCCATCCATGAACCCAGCTTAAGCACGATCCATTTACCGTTGTTTGACATTGGTTATTGTGCATGCCAATTAATCCACGAAAATATTCTTGAAGGATACCCGCTACCTGAAAAAATTGAGGTAGAAGCACAACTGGTTATTCGCAGATCCTGTGGATGTGGAAATGTACCTCCCCTTCTGGAATTGACAGATCCTTTGATTGAAGCATCCTCACCAGAGACCGTTTTATCCCCCGATCTGAGTGAACGCATTGCAGAAGAGATCATGAAGGAAGTTCAGAACTTCTCAAGAAGCGAAATGGTTTCTCTTTGCACACAATTTGTCAACGCCTACCAGAAGAGTCTCTCTGCAAAAGATGGATTGCCAATGCAGAAGGCTCTGACCAACATATTGAAAAACACAGAAAACAACGGTGATGGGGTTTATGTCTGGCAGCGAGCCATCACCATTTTAGATTTGCATAGCAGAATTAGCTCTATCGAACCCTCTGACAATGCGAAAACGATATTGGAACAAGCCCGACAGCAGATCAACGCATTTATGCAGAAGCAGTACCAACGCCATGTTGTGAGGGAGAGATGGATAACCAGTCGGTTGAGTCTGCTCACAGCAGAACTGCTTACAGCCTTAAACGAAGAACAGATCTACTCTATCCTCTCAAAGCGCCTGGCGGAATTAAGTATCCCAACAGCCAGATTGGCGCTTTTTAAGCCAGAAAGCAAAAAAACGCTTGCAATCAGCACCATTCGCGATCTTACTCATCCGTCACAAGAACCGGTTGTCTTTGCTACCAGAAACTTTCCTCCAGAGGGGTATTTCGAGAATGAAAAACCTTTCTCCTTAACCCTTATCCCCGTCTCAGACCTGGAAAGCCAACGTGGTTTCATGGTTTTTGATACCGACCATCTGGAACTCTATGGATCCATTGTTCAGCAGGTGGGCAGTTCTCTGAACACGCTCAGGCTGTACCAACAAGCTACCGAAGGACGTAAATTAGCGGAAGAAGCGAACAGACTCAAAAGCCGCTTCCTTTCAATGATCAGCCATGAACTTCGCACACCGTTGAATTTAATTTCAGGATTGAGTGAGATCGTTTTACAAGAAGCGGAAGAGGAACAAACCCGCATTCCATTCACAATCCAAAAGGATATCAGCAACATCAGTACCTACGCACAGCATCTCAATGGGCTGCTTGGGGATGTAATCGACCTTGCCACATTTGATGTGGGCAAGCTCCGTTTGAATAAAGAATTGATCGATTTGGGGGAGACGCTTCAAATTGTCGTCGAAAGTGGAAGACAGTTAGCTTTTGAAAAAGGATTACAGTGGCATGCAAGTATTCCCGAATCGGGACCCTGGGTGTGGGGAGATAGGACCCGTTTGAGGCAGGTAGTGCTGAATTTGATCAATAATGCGGTTAAGTTTACCTATGATGGGCAGATCAAATTATTGCTTGTTGAAGAGAAAGACAAGGTCATTATTACTGTTTCTGATATGGGCATAGGAATACCACCAGACGAACAAGGCGAAATTTTCGACGCATTCCGAAGGTCTAAACGCAGCGTTTCGCTCGGTCTGCCTGGACTTGGTTTGGGATTAACCATCAGTAAAATGATCATTGATCTGCACGACGGCAAGATCGGGTTAAGGTCAACGGGCATTGAAGGACAAGGATCGACCTTTTTTGTTGAACTGCCGACCATGAAACTGCCTTCATTTGGGTCAGACGCGCTTGATGAAACCCGCCTGGGTTCGGAAAGCGCAATCCTGCTGCTCACCAACCGCCCGGGCTCCAACCTGGACCTCATTGAAACGCTCAGCAAAAGGAATATCAAGGTTCACGAAGCGGTTATGGGAGAGCACGAAATATGGCAGGCAAAACTTAACAGTATTTCACCCGATGTCATTGTTCTGGATGTCAAAATCCAATCGGATCTCACCTGGAGAACATTGAACGCCATCAAGGAAAACGTCCTTACACAGGAAATACCCATCTTGCTTTACGCATCGAACGAGGGTCATGAGTCACTCTTGAGGTTGGATTACCTCACCAAACCTTTCAGAGTGGAGGAATTGATCAGCGCATTGGACAATCACTGGGATGCGGTCGGGCACCAAGATGATACACGCACGATTTTGATCGTGGATGATGAACCGGACACCCTGGATTTATACGCACGAATTGTAAAATCCCAATCGGCTGTCAACACCATACGATTAGCCAACAACGGTCTGCAAGCCCTGGAAATACTTCAAAAAGAAGCCGTGGACCTGGTTTTGCTCGATCTGCAGATGCCAAAACTGGATGGGTTTGGGGTCTTACAGGCAATGCGGGAAGATGAGAGGACAAGAAATATCCCCGTTATTGTTGTGACTGGTCTGGTATTGACAGAAGAGGAAATGAACCGTCTTAATGAAGGTGTGGCAGTAATCCTGCAAAAAGGTTTGTTCAGTATGGATGAAACAGCAGACCACATTGAAGCCACCCTCAATCAAAAACGCCAGCTTAGCAACGAAACGAAAAACCTGATAAGGCAAGCCATTGTCTTTATTCAGGAAAATTATCAAAAACCCATCTCCCGTAAAGAAATCGCACAGCATATCGCTATTTCAAAGGACTACCTTACGTATTGTTTCCGCCAGGAGCTGAACACAACCCCCATCAGGTATTTGCAGCGATACCGTATTAATTTGGCTAAATCCTTATTGAAAAATTCAAGCAAGAGTGTTACTGAAGTAGCATTGGATGTCGGATTCTCAGACAGCGGTTATTTCAGCCGGATTTTTCATCGCGAAACTGGCATGTCTCCGGACCAATACCGACACAGCTGACTTTTTTCAATTCAAATGCAATCGATATCAGCAAATATTTACTGATGTCTATGAAATGTCCATATTGCCCCCTTTTTTATCCAAGTATTTTTTGGACAGATGTCTACAATTAATACTGAATAAAAGAGCAAGATAATCAATACTCGCTCTGATAGAAGCAATTCTATTGTCTTTGATCAAAACCATAATCAGATCAAACCGTTCTTAGCAGGTGTAAGGTGGAAGTTTATCCGAATACATTTTTACTGCAAAAGAAAACCTTCTCAAAAGGCCATCAACCCCTCTGCGGCCTGTCACTTTCAGAAACAGCCTGCCAAAGGTCTCTGTCAGGCTTAACAGTTTTCAAACAGCGTCAAACGCCTGTCAAGGCAACTGATACAGACGCTAAATCCTATCCGTCATAATTAAGGAGGTACTCCTGAATAAAAATACAATCACCACCAGCACCAAAAAAGTCTCAAATTAAAAACACAATACCTTACAAAGGAGAAGCAAATGAATAAGAAGAAATATTACGTTTTCAGCATACTGTTAGTTCTGATCCTCATCCTGACCGCCTGTTCGCCCAAAGCCGAAACGACTGAAGAAACCGAAACAGGCACAAAAGAAGTAACCCTGAGTGTTCTTGTCCACCAGAACCCGCCAATGGTCACCTTCATGGAAGAGTTCAACAAAAAATTTGAGGAAAAGTACCCCAATGTAACGATTGACATGTCGGTTGTGAATGCAAACGACCTGAGCACCGTTACACAAACCCGTCTGACAGCCAATGATGTGGATGTGGTTGACATGTTCGCATTTACAAATGCTGCCCAACCCTATATGAAAAATGTCGATCCGCCAAACTGGCAGACCCTGGCAGATGCCGGATACTTGCTCGACCTCACCGGTCAGCCCTTCCTGAAGAATTACTTTGAATCCTCGTTACAGGATGCCGGTACTTACAATGGCAAGGTTTACCAGATCAATTTGGGTACGGTCTCTTACAGCGGTCTGTACTACAACAAGGACCTCTTTACACAGAACGGTGTAACTGTCCCCACTACCTGGGATGAACTTGTAACCGCATGCGAGACATTTTCTGCTGCCAACATCCCCTGCATGACCGCAGGTGGCAAGGACGGTTGGCCAATCTTCGTAGGCGCTTACGGCTTGCTTGGTTCCATTTACCCGGAACAGGATAAATTGGTTGAAGGCTTGTGGACGGGTACGATTAAATGGGACGACGCAAAGTCAATGGAAATGTGGGAAAAGA
>CAYVWM010000059.1:10989-11943 GCA_964455505.1 uncultured Anaerolineaceae bacterium | reverse complement strand
CTCCAGCGGCGGTAATGGAAATTTGTGTTTTCTAAACTTGGTCATGTCAACCGAATTAAAATTGCCAAGAGTCATATTTTGTTTACACCACTCATCCAAAAGATCACAGTAGTAAAAAAAGAACTTAATATTCAATATTGGATAATAATTGGACTTTCTGGTGAGAAATGTAAACCTTTGGTTGGCAAGCGCATCAACCTTGAGTAAAGCATGCTCACCAATTGTCGCTGATGTGGCCATAATGATCGAATTAGCAGGAAAAAGGTCACCTTTGACTGCTTCAGGAGTAATATGTTGAATTGAATCATACAAAATTTTTCCATTTTGTCTGATATCCTCCATCCTAAACCAAGGAACTGTACCGTTTTTCCAGTATTTCTCTTCATTTTTCGATGGAGTGTAGCCATTACGAATTTCGAAAACATCTTGAAGTGTTTCGTATCGAACCCCATCCGGGCAGAGTTGTGCGATAAGGCGGTCCAGGCGGCTTGGGCTGTTTTTGCGGGCTGCAGGGCGGTTTTCACCCAGCGCATCGAAAGCAAGCAGGTGGTCGCGATAGTAGCCGTACTGCTTTTGGCGGGCTTGCTGCTCCGCCTCCAGCACCGCAGTGAGTTCATTAGTGCGTTCCGTGAAATTGTCCAGGATGCGCACAATCTCCTCCTGCACCTCCAGCGGCGGCACAGGGATTTTTAGTGAATAGATGTGTTTTTTATTCAATCCGGGAATACCTGCACCGTGTTTTGATGTCATCAAAATATTTTGATTATGTTTAATAAAATAATAAAGAAACTTGTAGACAATCTTATCCGAAACAGGATTTACTACAAAGCAATGTGCACCAGCCCAAAAGGGCGTACTCATGTAATTTACAAAACCTGCGGAAGCTCCCCCTTGGCTAATAGCGATTGTGTTGGCTTCGACATTGTATTCATTCCAATAACCAGAATGAGATAT
>CAYVWM010000059.1:0-10979 GCA_964455505.1 uncultured Anaerolineaceae bacterium | reverse complement strand
ACAGGAAACAACCCATTTTCAAGCATATTCTCTTTATTAAGTTGGGTTCCAGTTTCAACAACACAAACCTGATCAAGACTTTTGTATTCCACCCCATCCGGGCAGAGCTCCGCGATCAGCTGCTCCAGGCGGCTCATGCTGCCTCCCCCTCGATCTCCGCAACGATGGCGTCTATCTCCCGGCGCAGCGCATCCCCCCGCTCCACCAGCGCCCTGATCTCTGCATTCAGTTCGGCAATGTTCACCACCTCGCGCGTGTCTTCCTTTTCCACGTAGGTGCTCACCGAAAGGTTAAAGTCCTGCGCTTCCACCTCGCTGTAGGGCGCCACCCGCGCAAAGTATTCTTTGTCCGTCCGTTCCACAAAGGCATTCAGGATATTGGCGATGTTCTCCTCGGTCAGTTTGTTGTTGTTGGTCACCTTCACAAATTCCTGGGAAGCATCAATAAACAGAACGCCGCTGTCAGGCTTGGACTTTTTCAGCACCATGATGCAGGTGGCGATGCTGGTGCCGTAAAACAGGTTGTCGGGCAGCTGGATAACGCAGTCCACGTAGTTGTTATCCACCAGGTACTTGCGGATCTTGCGCTCGGCGCCGCCGCGGTACATAATCCCAGGAAAGCACACAATCGCAGCGGCACCATTGGGCGCCAGCCAGGCCAGGGCGTGCATGATGAAAGCAAAATCCGCCTTGGATTTGGGCGCCAGCACCCCGGCGGGCGCAAAGCGCGGGTCGTTGATCAGCAGGGTATTGTTGTCCCCTTCCCATTTGATGGAATAGGGCGGGTTGGAGACGATGGCTTCGAAGGGCTCGTCGTCCCAATGCAGCGGGTTGGTGAGCGTGTCGCCGTGGGCGATGTCGAACTTGTTGTAGTCGATATCGTGCAAAAACATATTGATGCGGCACAGGTTGTAGGTGGTCAGGTTGATTTCCTGCCCAAAAAAGCCCTGGCGCACGTTCCCGGCCCCCAATATTTTGGCGGATTTCAGCAGCAGCGACCCGGACCCGCAGGCCGGGTCGTAGACCTTGTTCACTTCGGTCTTGCCAACCAAGGCCAGGCGGGTGAGCAGTTCCGAAACTTCCTGCGGGGTAAAGTATTCGCCGCCGCTTTTGCCGGCATTGGATGCGTACATGCCCATCAGGAATTCATAAGCATCCCCAAAGGCGTCGATGGTGTTATCGCGGTAGTCGCCCAGGCGCATCTCCCCCACGCCGTTCATCAGTTTGACCAGCTTTTCATTGCGTTTGGCCACCGTTGGCCCCAGCTTGTTGCTGTTCACGTCCAGGTCGTCAAACAACCCCTTAAAATCGTCCTCGCTGATGCTGCCCCGGGCGGACGCTTCAATGCTGTTGAAAACCGCTTCCAGCGTTTCGTTCAGGTTCTCATCCCGGGCTGCCCGGGCGCGCACGCTGGCAAACAGCTGGCTGGGTAAAATGAAAAAGCCCTTGGTGCGCACCAGGTCCTCGCGCGCTCTTTCCGCTTCAGCGTCTGAAAGTGCAGCATAGTTAAAACCGGCATTGCCGCTTTCATGCTCGCCCTGGTTGATGAAATTGGTCAGGTTTTCAGAAATGTAGCGGTAAAAGAGCATCCCCAGCACGTACTGCTTGAAATCCCAGCCGTCCACGCTGCCGCGCAGGTCGTTGGCAATATTCCAGATGGTGCGGTGCAGTTCCGCCCGTTCCTGTTCCTTGATGTTATTCGCCATTGCAATAATTCCTTTCCCGGTTGTGTGCATGCGCCCCTTGCGCCGGATCGGCCTGGTCCCCGCGGCTTGGGCTGCACCCAGTATTATACGCCAGGCGCGGCTTCCTCACGCCCATAATCAGGCTTGTTAAAAATTGATTGCTGTTTGGATGGCTTCATCCCTCCCCCTTTTCATTCCCACCTACCCCAATTCCTCCCGGCGGTAGTCCACAAAGCGGTAGCCCACGCCCCGTTCGGTCAGGATATAGCGCGGGTCGGCGGGGTCTTTTTCCAGTTTCTTGCGCAGATAATTGATGTACAGGCGCACGTAATGCGGCTCGTTCTCATACTCGTAGCCCCACACCTTGGCAAGGATCTGGTCGTGCGTGAGCACCCAGCCGGCGTTGCGCACCAGGTGGTACAGCAGGCGGTACTCGGTGGGGCGCAGCTGCACCAGTTCGCCCTCCACCCAGACCTCGTGCCGGTCGAAGTCGATCGTCAGGCGGCTGTCCACCACGATCTTGCCCGACTCGCCTTCTTCCGCAAAACTGCCCCGGCGCAGCACCGCCCGGATGCGGCTGGTCAGTTCGCGCGGGCTAAAAGGTTTGGTCACGTAATCGTCCGCGCCCAGTTCCAAACCGCGCACCTTGTCGTTCTCCTCGCCCTTGGCGGTCAGCATGATCACCGGCGTGCTGCCCACCTCGCGGATCATGCGCAGCACCTCAAAACCGTCCAGGTCGGGCATCATCACATCCAGCAGCACCAGGTCGGGCAGGGTGGCGCGCAGCCGGTCCATCGCCTGGGCGCCGTTGTTGGCCTCCACCACCTCAAAACCGTCGTGTTCCAGGTTCAGGCGGATGAGCCTCACCAGCCCTCTCTCGTCGTCCACGACCAGGATGCGGTTCTTTTTGCTTGCTGTTTCCATAACGCTTGTTTTCCTTTCCTTATGCAATGGTGACCACAATCGCACTGATGTTGTCGGTTCCGCCGGCTGCGTTGGCTGCTTCCACCAGCGCATCCGCAGTTTTGGGGTCCTGGTGGGCACTGCGCAGGGTTCTGCCGATAGTCTCCTCATCCACCAGCCCCCACAGCCCGTCCGAACACAGCAGCAGGGCGCTGGTTTCGGGCAATTCCAGGGTTCCCAGGTCCGCCTTGAACCCGTCCACCTGCCCAATAGCCCTGAAAAGCACATTGCGCTGGGGGTGGCTGGCGGCTTCTTCCGGGCTGATCTGCCCCAGGTCCACCAGGCGCGAAACCAGCGAATGGTCCTTGGTGAGCGCGCGCAAGGGTTCCTGCCCCGCTGCAAGGTACAGGCGCGAATCGCCCACGTGGGCATAGGTCAGCCTGCGCCCGATCAGCATCGCCACCGTCAGGGTGGTGCCGCCGCCTTCCACCTCGCTCAAAACGGCCTGCTGGGCGGCCTGTACGGCCTCATCCAGGATGTGCTCCACGGCTTCTGCGGAAAATGCGGGTTGTTCCAGGCAGAGCGGCTCAAAAATCCCGTTCAGGATGTGCCCCACCGCAGTTTTGATGGCCAGGCTGCTGGCCACTTCCCCGTCCAGGTGCCCGCCCATGCCGTCGGCAACCACAAACAGCCCCAGTTTCTCCTGCATGGAAGGGGTTGTGATATCGGTGATGAGCGCATAGACCGCATCTTCGTTGTGGCTGCGGGTTTTCCCGACGGACTGGCACACCTGCGCCACCACGGTTGGCAGGCCCGGGTCCTCGCTTTGGGGGGCTTGCTCCGGCTCTGCCTGAACTTCTTCAGGCGGGCTCTGTTGTTTGCGTTTGAATATATTTCTCAAGTGACCTCATTTCCGACACACGCTGCGTCTCCACCCCGGTTTCAGGGCGTCGGTGTGTTCAGTTCCACCAGATCCAGAAAATCTTCCGCAGACCAGCCGGTGCGGGTTTCATCATACGGCGCTTTTAACTGCCACCAGGTGTAGCCGTCGCTCTCCACCGGTCCGCCGACCACCAAAAACACCTCGTCGTCCATGGCAACAAAGCGCACTTCTGTGCCCGTGCCCGGCTCGGAGCGCATGCGCAGCCCCACCCCCTCGGTGCGCCCCACCTTCACGTAGGCGCCCACGCCCATGGTGTTGGGCGGCAAAATGACCACGTTATCGGAAGTTGGGGTGGATGCCGGGGTGGGCACGGTCACCACCGGGGTATGCGTCGGCGCCGCGATGATAGTGAGCACGGCGGTCGGGTTTTCCTCAGGCTGCACTTCACGTACGCCTGCCAGGCGCAGCAGCAGGTAAACCAGCCCCAGCAAAGCGGCTGCCAGGAATACGGCTGCCAGGATGCTGAGCGGATGAATTTTTGAGCGTACAGTTTGGTTTGACACAAAAACCTCTAAACTTTTTCTGGCATGTGTGCTTCAGTCAACAAGAAACCTGCCCCCATCGCCTACCCACGTTTGGATTTAAGCCCTTTCCAGAAGGCGTCCATGGCAAAGAAAGTGTCGCCAGGTTTATCAAAGTGGGGCATCCCGCGCGACTGGCGGATGCGCCTGGCGCACCAATTGTCGTGGGCGTGCACAAAATTCGGCAGCATGTCCGCCCTGAAGGTCGGGTCGTGGTCATAAAGGACGCACACCGGCTGGGAGAGATGTTCGTATACTTTCGCGCGGACGTTGTAGGTATGCAGCCTGCCGCTCACAAATACCATCGGTGCAAAGTGCGCTCCGGGTTGATGTGCGGATGCGTAGGCAATGCTCACCAGTTCCTCAGGCACGCGGTATTCAAATTTTTTCTGGTAATAAAGGTTCAGGCGGGGGCGGCTGGCAATCAGGTCAAAGATTGGCAGGCTCCACAGGGGGATCGCCAACAGGGCATAAAGCGCATCGCGCAGGCTGGTTTGGCGCGGGGAATCCGCCAGAAAGCCGGGCTGCGCCATCTGGAAGCCGGTCGGGTTGATCATCACGATCGAACGCACCCAATCCGGCGCTTCCTGTGCTGCCAGCGCAGCAAACTCGCAAGACAGACCCAAACAGACAATATCGCAGGGTGCCCCAACCACCTGCTGGATAAATTCGATAATGGCTGCCTGGTACATGCTGGGTCGGTAGGGTCGGTCGGTCTTTTCAGAGCCGCCAAAACCGGGCAGGTCCAGCGCAAACACCGGGCGTGCGCTTACAAAGGCTGCAAAGATCGGGCGTATGTCGTGGATGCCTGCGGCGGGATGGACGCCGTGGATCACCAGCAGGGGCTGCCCTTCGCCGCTGCGCTGGACGTAGTATTGCACTTTACCAACGGTGGGCGATTCAAAAATGCCCTTTTCCGTATCCAGGATACCCTTAACTTTGGCGTGATGGTCGATATAGCGGCGGCTGTAAAGGATCCAGCCGGCAACGCCTGCCAACCCGATCCCAAAAACACTGCCCAACCCCCAGGGGAGCAGAGCTTTCTTTTCCTGAGTTTCTGCTTTCATCGTAGCGCTCCTATGTGCTGGTATGCTATGCAACTATGATTATAAATGACTTTATACACCTTCCCAAATTTTTGGATAGGTTTTGCGGATAACGCTGTGCGATTCTGGTAGAATTCCAGACATGAAAACGGCGCGCGCACAGCGCAGAACCAACCCTTTCCGCCTGCTCAGCGCAGGTTTCGGCGTGTTTTTCCTGCTTTTCAGCCTGGTGATCCTGGTAAGTGAGCTGCAAAAACAGCAGGCCGAGCGCCAGGTACTGCCTGCCGGCAGCGCCATCCAGGGCGTCCCCGTCGGCAATCTGAGCCGCGAACAAGCCCAGGCGCGCCTTGCTGAAGCTTTCTCCGTGCCGCTGGAGCTGCGCTATAACGGCGCCCGCATGCAATTTCTGCCAGCCGACCTGGGTTTCAGCCCGGACCTGGCAGCCACACTGAACCAACTCGACGCGCAGCTGCCCGCAAACAACTGGTGGAATGCCCTCTGGAACCAGCCTGCCGCTGCAGCCCCAAACCTGCCCCTGCAAGCCAACCTTGACAAAGCCGCCCTGCAGACCTTTTTGCAGACCGAAGTTGCCGCCCGCTACGACCAGCCAGCAACTGCAGCCCTGCCCATCCTTTACTCCACCAATTTCAGCCCGGGCAGCCCCGGACTGGCGCTGGACCTCGCAAAAGCGCAGGATGTTATCAGAGCCGCCCTGTTTTCCCCCACACAACGCATCGTGGACCTGCCCGTCAGTCCCTCTCCCGCCCTCGGGCTGGACCCGCGCAACCTGGAAATCTTTCTCAAACAGACCATCCAACTCGAAGGCTTCGACGGACTGGTGGAGATTTACCTGCACGACCTTTCCCAGGACAGCATCCAGCACTTCGCCGTCAGGAACTTCACGCCCGTTCCACCAGACGTCGCCTATTCCGCCGCCAGCACCATCAAGATCCCGATCATGGCTTCGGTTTTCAATCATCTGGACGAACCAACCCCTGAATTAGCGCTCGGTTGGATGGAGCGCATGATCGCCTATTCCGACAACCCGCCGGCGGACTCGCTCATGAAAACCTACCTGGACGAAACCTACGGTCCCCTCACCGTGACCGCGGACATGGAAAGCCTCGGCTATGCGAATACCTTTTTGGCGGGTTACTTCTACGCCGGCGCACCCCTCCTCCAGCGCTTCACCACCCCCGCCAACGCCCGCACCGACGTGAACCTCGACCCCGATTTTTACAACCAGACCGTCCCCTCCGAAATTGGCGACCTGCTCACCCGCACCTATACCTGCGCTAAAAATAGCCCCTCCCAACCCGCAGACACCATGTTCAGCACTTCTATCACTGCTGCTGAATGCCAGACCATGCTGGACCTGCTTGCCAAAAACCAGATCGGTCTGCTGATCGAAGCCGGTCTCCCCCCGGAAGGCTCCGCCGCCCATAAACACGGCTGGACCTCCGACCTGGACGGTCTGCTCCACACCATGAGCGACGCCGGCATCGTCTTCACCCCCGGCGGCGATTACGTCCTGATCATCTTTATCAACTCCAGCGATCAACTTATTTTCTCAGAAGGAAACTGGCTCTTTGCCAGACTCTCACAAACCATTTATAATGCATTTAATCTTGACAAACAGGCGGCCTGGTTGGCGGATTAACAGCCCCTGCCTATTTGCATTCCGGAATATGGGAGCAGATTTTGAAAGTCATTCTCACCCATGAACAATCAGATTTGGATGCGCTTGCCTCCTTGTTAGCAGCACACCTGCTCAATGGCGACGCCTACGCTGCGCTCCCCCGCAAGATTAATCGCAACGGGAGCAAATTTATCCGCGCCTACAAACAGGAATTAGGTTTTACCCCGGTTGATCAGCTCCCCAACGAACCTATCACCGACCTGACCCTCGTGGACACCCAATCCATGGTGACGCTGAAGGGACTGTCTTCCAGAACGCGCATCCATGTGATTGACCACCACCCTGAAAAAACCCAGCTCAACCCAAACTGGCAGTTGGAACTGCACACCACCGGCGCCTGCACTACCATACTGGTCGAAAAAATTCAGAAAACCAATCCCACCCTGACCGTCGGGCAGGCTACCCTGCTCTTGCTGGGAATTTACGAGGATACCGGTTCGCTCAGTTACACCAACACCACCCCGCGCGATCTCATGGCAGCAGCTTACCTGATCGAAAAAGGCGCTGATCTTGACCTCATTCCCCGTTACATGTACAACCCCCTGACCCATGCCCAGGTGCTGCTTTACGACCGGCTGCTCAAGGATGTCACCCATCACAAAGTTGGCGATTTTAATATCCTGATTGCCAGAGCTAACGCCATGGACCTGCAGGACGAAATTTCGACCATCGCCCACAAAATGCGCGACTTTCTCAACCCGGACGCACTGATCCTGCTTGTGTCTACCAAGCAGGGCATCCGCCTGATTGCCCGCTCCACCACCGATGAACTGGATATGGGGCAGCTTGCCCGCTATTTTAATGGCGGCGGACACAAAAGAGCTGCCTCTGCCCTCATCCGCTCCGGGATTAAAGCCGGCGCCAATGATATCCCGGGGCAGTGGAAGCAGATCTACCAGCGCGTGGTCTCGCTCCTGCCGGAAATTGTGCATCCGTTAAACCGCGTGCGCCAGATCATGTCCGTCAAACCGCTCGTGCTTGACCCGGACACGCCTGTGGAAACTGTGGCAGATATCATGAAGCGCTACGGCTTTGAAGGGTATCCCGTCCTCGAAAACGGCGAAATTGTTGGGTTGGTCACCCGCAGGAACGTGGACCGGGCGCTCAGCCACAAGATACCGGCTAACGCCGGCAGCTTGATGGACGCCGGGCACGTCAGCGTTGCCCCGCAGGACTCCCTGGACTACGTCAGGGATGTGATGAGCGAAAGCGGTTGGGGGCAGATCCCCGTCGTGGACCCGGAAACCGGGGAAGTTATCGGCATTGTCACCCGCACCGACCTGATCAGCGTGCACGCCAACGGCAACCACGCCCCCAGCCAGGATGAAATGGTGCGCATGCTGCATAATGCCATTCCTTATCCCCGCCAGGTGCTTCTGCAAACCATTGCCCGTGAAGCGACAACACAACACGTGCAGGCATACATCGTCGGCGGTTTCGTCCGCGATCTGCTCCTGAAAAAACCCAGCCTGGATTTTGATATCGTCATTGAAGGCAATGCGATCGATTTTGTGCATCACCTGGTAAAAACCTACGGCGGAACCTGCCGAACCCACAGCCGTTTTGGCACTGCCAAGTGGGTGTTTGGGGATGACCGCCAGAGCGTGGCGGACAGCCTCCTGCCAGATCATCCGATCGATCCGCTTGCCCTGCCGGAACACCTCGATCTGATCACCGCCCGCACCGAGTTCTACGAAAAACCGGCTGCCCTACCCACCGTAGAGAGCAGCAGCATCAAGATGGACCTCCACCGGCGCGATTTCTCAATCAATACCATGGCGCTGCGCCTGGATGGCGATCACTACGGGCGCTTGTTCGACTATTGGGGCGGGTTCCAGGATCTCAAAAACGGTCTCATCCGGGTGCTGCATGCGCTCTCTTTCGTGGACGATGCCACCCGCATTCTGCGGGCAGTACGCTTTGCCACCCGCTTCAATTTCAAGATAGAGTCCCGCACCATCGGTCTGCTCGCAGCCAGCCTGCCGCTATTGCAGGAACTTTCAGGACCGCGCCTGCGCCACGAACTGGATCTCATCCTGCAGGAAGACCAGATTGTGGACGCCGTGCGGTCTATGCACAGACTCAGCATCCTGGAAGCCATCCACCCCGCCCTGCAATTGGAACCGGCTGTGCTGGACCGCTTAGCCTATTTGAATCAACCCGCTGCGCTTGCCGAATGGAAAATGGATGTGAGGTCCTTGCATCTGACGCAGCGCCAGGTGCTCGGTTATTGTTACTGGTTGGAAGGGCTCAACGATGAGGACCTGATGGCGGTGAGCGCCCGCCTGCGATTGCCGACAACTCTGGAAACCAGCATTGCCCAGGTCAGGCAGCTGCGCATGCTCTTGCCCGAGCTGCTCTCCGCCCCGCCGAGCGTAATTGTTTCCGGGTTAGCAGACCTCACACCAGCGGCAATTACGGCTGTCTACCAGAGCACACCGGACCAGGTGCAGAGGGAAATCCTGCATGCTTACATGACCCGCTACCACTTGGTAAAACCGATCGTCAACGGTCACGACCTGCGCGAGCGCGGGCTTCCGCCCTCCCCGCGCTACCAGACCGTGCTAAGTGCACTGCGCGCCGGCTGGCTGGATGGCAAGATCACCAGCGCCGAAGAAGAATTAGCCTTTTTGGACCAACTGCTTTCCCAATCATGACCAGCCAATTGGTTGCTGAAACCGTCTACCTTATGCCGGACGGACAGGAGATCCTGATCCGCCCCATCCGCAAAACCGACCTGCCTGCCCTGGAGTGGGAAGGGGAATACACCCACTTCCGCAGGCTTTATGCCGAACACTACCGCAGCAGCCTGAGCGGAACAACCCTCATCTGGGTGGCGGAAACTGCGGCAGGGATCGTTATCGGCCAGGTCTTTGTGCTGCTTTACGCTACCAATGCGGACGTTGCCGATGGAATTAACCGCGCTTACCTGTTTTCTTTCCGGATTAAACCCGAATGGCGCAGCCAGGGGCTGGGCAGTTTTATGCTGCGTTTTGTGGAAGAACAACTGCTGCAGCGCGGATACTCCAGCCTGCGCCTTAACGTTGCCCGCACCAACCCGCTGGCGCGCAACCTCTACGAGAAACACGGCTACCGCATGGTCGGTCCCGACCCGGGCACCTGGCGCTACCAGGACCACGAAGGGCATTGGCACGCTGTCCGCGAACCTGCCTGGCGCATGCTCAAGAAACTGCGCTGACTAAACTCCTCCGTTTCTGAAAGTCGGCAGGTCTATTCCCCCCTAAAAAAATTCTATAAAGAATCTGACGACTCTGACCCAGGCTCAGCGCTTTCGTCCGGCGCAACTTCCGGCAGGCTTATTTCATCCATTGGCACTTCCTGGGCTTGCTCCACCCCGCCCTCCTGCGCTTCTGCCACAGAATCTAACTGCTCCGCTTCTGTTGCAACCGCTGGCTCCCCGCGCAGCCAGCCTTCCAACACAGTTTTCACCTCCGCGTAGTCCCCTTCAGCCATCAATCGGGGAACCACCAGAATATTGCGGCCTTGCTTGCTTGAAACAAGCAAGCCAAACTTTTTTTCTTCAATACTGGTGAGATCCTGCCAGTTCAGTTTCAGATCTGGAAATTTGGGCTGAGTTTGCACCAGGTGGTCGTCGAAAATGTCCAGTTTATACGTGCTCCACAGGTCCTTGCGCTGTTTGTAGGCCTGGATGCCGAAGTAGGTAAACATTGCCAGCATCAAAGGCAGCATCCAGGTCAGGGATTTGACCGTTTCTTTGCCCCAGTTGAGCGCAAATGACAGCACCACCATCACCAGGAAGGAAATGCCATAAACCATCCAGAGTTTCTTTTTCTCTTGGGGAAGTTTGCTTTTATCAAGGCGGTAAGTTTTCATAGTTTCATTCTCCTTTAAGCAAGACCAATTATAACGCGCCGGGCAGTCCCCTTGGTTATACCCTTCAGATTGGATGTATAACGCCGCCAGGTCGGTTTTGTGCCCTGAATATGGTAAAACAAGGCAATGAAATTATTCAAAGGAAACGTTTGTGAACCCGATTAAATTCGACCGATATAAAGACCTGCACCTGCCCGGGCTGCGCCGCCGCAGGGTGGATGTCTGGCTTCCGCCTGCCTATGCCGCAAACCCTGAAGCCCGCTTCCCGGTGCTCTACATGCACGACGGACAAAACCTGTTCAAACCCAAGCCCCCCCAATTCCCGGGC
>CAYVWM010000058.1:0-12477 GCA_964455505.1 uncultured Anaerolineaceae bacterium | reverse complement strand
CGTATGTCCAGGATAGCCCAGATGATCCAGACCAATGAAACCATGAATAAAGCACGCTGCAAGATTGGAAACAATAGCCCAATTTGATCTGCCCCCTGAGTTTGGAGCAGACTGAGAGTGAGCAATACTAATTGCGAAAAGAAAGTAACCAGAAGGGCTGAAAGGCATTTTTTTGACTGTAAATTTTTCTTTTCCTGTTTTGCCCTGGTTATTTCCAATAATGCCAAACCGCTTGCTGCAAGAAGAAAAAGATAATACAGCAAGGCATACGGAAAGACCGTGAGGTACGGCATGTAATCCAGAATAACTTTCATGGGCTATCTTTCTACCTATTATATCTGTGGATTTGTTGCAAGAAATATTCCTGATGCTTAATCAGGAATAGTCATAAAAGATGAGAACCACCAAAGATTTATTGCTAAATTGCTGCTTGAAGTTTTGAGAGTCCTGCTTCTAAGCGCCGCAGAGATTCTTGCTTGCCGAGCAAATCAGCCAATTCTGTGGCTCCGCCTGGGGTTGCTGGGAGTCCTGAAAGGGCGGTCCGAAGCGGCCACATGACGGTACCCACTTTCATGCCAGCCGATTGGGCGTATTCTTTAAGTACCGCAAACAGGTTTTCATTGTTCCATGTTGGAAGTGCTTGAAGCAGAGGAACGGCATCGGATAAGACTTTGAGGCTGCTGTTGAAGCTGGATTTGGACTTCTGATTTTCAAACAATTCCAAACCATACGCAGGTATTTCTGCCAGAAAAGAAACCATTCCCGGTATGTCGGTCAATTTTTCGGTTCTGATTTGAATAAGGCGGCTTACTTTCTCTAAATCAAGATAGCGTATTCCTTCCGGATAATACGCAAGCGCTTTCTCGTGAAACTCCTGGAATTCCAATGCGCGGATATGCTCACCGTTCAGCCATGTCAGTTTGGCAAGCGAAAAAGCAGCGCTGGACTTGTTGATTCTGTCCATATCAAAGGCTTGAATCAGGTCTGGCATGGTGAAGAATTCGCGGTCATCTCCCGGATTCCAGCCAAGCAGTGCTACGTAATTGACAATGGCAGCGGGGAGGTAACCCATATTGACCAAATCTTCAAAAGACGGGTCTCCTTTTCGCTTGGAAAGCTTTGAGCCGTCTTCTTTGATGATCAGTGGAAGGTGGATATATTCTGGAATTTGCCAGCCTAAGGATTCGTAAAGCAGGTTGTATTTTGGTGTCGATGAAAGATATTCCTGTCCGCGGATGACGTGGGTGATTTCCATGAGATGGTCGTCGATGACATTGGCAAAATTATAGGTAGGAAAACCATCGGATTTCAAGAGGACCTGGTCATCCAATTGGGCGTTTTCGACGGTAATTGTTCCATAGACATGGTCGTGAAATGTTGTTTTGCCGCTTTCTGGAATGCGCTGTCGGATAACAGGAACAACACTTTGGCTTAGCTTTTCTGACACTTCTGTTTGTGAAAGATTGCGGCAGGGGTCGCGTTCGATTGCCGGGTGTTCAACTGCTGCATCAGAGGAGGAGGGCTCGTCCTTTTGACAAAAACAATAATAGGCATGCCCCGCTTGAACCAATTGCTCTGCATACTGCTTATAAATGGGCAGCCGTTGACTTTGGATATAGGGTCCCCTACCGCCATCTTTGTCCGGTCCTTCATCGTAGGTAATACCAGCCAAAGAGAGGCTGTTATAAATGGCGGCTACTGCTTCGGGAACATTCCGCGATTGATCCGTGTCTTCAAGGCGCAGAATAAAATCCCCTTTGTGTTTACGGGCAAGCAGAAACGCATACAGAGCAGTACGCAAATTGCCAATATGCATGTAACCGGTTGGGCTGGGAGCGAAGCGTGTTCGAAACATTGGTGACCATCCAGATGAGCAGTTTTAGGTAATAAATATTACCATACAGGTGCATACTTGCCCATCGGAGGTGTATTTATATTATTACTGCCAAAAGCCACCTTCAGTAAGTAAAAAACCAGACCGGTGAGAGGGCTTTGTCAATCTGTTTGATGTAGTGCTAAGAATCAGAAGCTGTCTGAACTTTTCTATTCTAAGAAAATTTGAACTCTTTCGCCGTCTTCGTCGTCGGTTACATCGATAATCTGCTGTGTTTCGGGGGAGTTCATCATTTCTAACAGCGCATCTTTATCGATACCGTACAGGTTGGGGGTAAATTTTGCACCCATACGAATGCCGGCATTGACGATTGTTATGGGCAGGCGCACATCCACCATAGGTTTGTTGTCGCTGGTTTTTGTAACCTTGATGTGCAGGAAGCGCGGTTTTTGGGTTCGACTCGCTGTTTGATTTGCATTTCCAGTCTGGCTCCCACTGGAAGAGTCTGGGTTGCTGTCCAGAGCTTGCAGCAGACGTGCAGCTTCTGTTGAATCAATCTTTCCTTCCTGCACCATTTTTAATATTCTGAGCCGTTCTTCATTTGTAGTCATGGTTCTCCTTATGCCCTCCTATTTGGAATTTCCAGATTGGAGCAATGCAAGCGCTTCCTGTGCATCAATTAACCCATTTTCAAGGTCTTGAAGGACCTGTTTACGGTCTACTGCCGGAGAGGCGGGTTGTTTTTCAACTTCGAAACCCAACGCATTGATCACTTCTGTCAAACGATTCTTAAGGGTTGGGTATGAAATTCCCAAAATTTCCTCCATGCGATTGAGGCGGCCTTCAGTACGCACGAAGGTCAACAGGAAATCCTGTTGTTCTTTGCTAAGCTTCGAGAATGGATCTGTCTCTTTTTGGAAATATCCTTCTATGCTGGTTTCACAGTTAGGGCAGTAGAAACGTGTAACCACTAATTCAGATTGGCAAATGGGACATACTTCAGGTAGTTTGGGCATATTTTCACCTCAATCGTTTTTGTGTTCAACTGTTTACCATCAATATACAACATTAAATTGAAAAAGTCAATAGCAGTGTGAATAATATTAATGAAATGACGGCATATCCTATGAAATATTCATGTGATAAGTAAATATTATTTAAATTTGGCAGCTTTACAGAGAGCAGCCAAAGGTCATTTAGAGTTGGTATAATCAATGCATGCTGTTAAAAAGGAGTAAATTCAGCTATGAAAATTGTCGAATGCATTCCCAATTTCTCTGAAGCGCGCCGTAGCGAGGTCATGGATCAAATCGTTGAGGTGATTCAGGCTGTTGAAGGTGTTCAACTGCTGGACCGCCATTCGGATTTGGATCACAATCGCACGGTGCTGACCTTTGTTGGGACGCCAGAAGCTGTTTCCGAAGCCGCCTATATTGGTATAAAAACAGCTGCAGAATTGATAGACCTGAATGTCCATCAGGGTGAACACCCCCGGATAGGCGCAACAGATGTCGTCCCGTTTGTCCCGATTTCCGGGGTGAGCATGCAAGAGTGCGTGGAATTATCCCGAAAACTTGGGCAGCGCGTGGCTGCCGATCTGAATATTCCTGTTTATTTCTACGAGGAAGCTGCTTTGAGGCCAGACCGTCGAAACCTTGAAGATATTCGCCGTGGGGAATTTGAAGGGCTTAAGGATCTTATCGCTAAGGACCCGAGCCGGGAACCCGATCTTGGACCCAAAGTGTTGGGACCAGCAGGGGCTACGGTAATTGGAGCGCGGGAACCGCTCATTGCGTATAACATTTACCTTACAAGCACAGAAGTGGGCATTGCTGAAAAAATCGCCCGAAGAGTGAGGAACTCCTCTGGCGGATTTCATTATGTTAAAGCTATGGGAGTGCTTGTAAATGGGATGGCGCAGGTTTCTATGAACCTTACGAACTTTCGCCGGTCGCCGATAGCACAGGTCACGGAGATGGTAAGGCGCGAGGCGCAGCGCTATGGTGTGGGTATTCATCACTCTGAAGTTGTTGGGCTTATCCCCAATCAAGCGCTAATCAATGCTGCAAGCTGGTATTTGCAGATGGATGGATTTGATTCTGAACAACTGCTTGATATCCGGCTTTTCTCACAAAAAGAAACGGAAATGAAAGCCGAACCTGAGCCCCAGGCTGACTTCATTGAAGCGGTGGCGGAAGGCACACCAACGCCTGGCGGTGGGTCTGCAGCTGCATCTACAGGTGCACTGGCAGCTGCCTTGGTAATGATGGTGTCGCGGCTGACGATTGGTAAAGCAAAATACGCCAGCGCCGAATTAGAAAGTTGGGAAATTCTGGAAAAAGCACAACGCTTGAAAGCCAAATTGAAAGAAGCTGTTGTTCTGGACTCCCAGGCTTTTGAAGGGATTATGGCGGCTCGAAAATTGCCCAAAGAGTCTGAGGAACAGAAAAAGGTGCGTGCAGATGCTATCCATTCGGCGACGCTCCACGCTGCAGAAGTGCCGTTGGAAGCTGCCAGGGACTGCTCTGAAGTGCTTGAGCTTGCGGGGCGCATTGCCCTCATTGGAAACATAAACGCTGTATCTGATGCTGGTGCTGGGGCAAATCTGGCTTATGCAGGGCTGACTTCAGCCGGGATGAATGTGCGGATTAATCTTTTAGGAATAGAAACTGAGCCAGAAGCGAGCAAGATGCTTGAGCAACTGAACGTTATTGAAAGCGAAAGTGAAACACTGCTGCAGCAAATCAAGGTTAATATCAAGAATCGCAGTGGTATTTAGCAATTTCATTTACAAGTAAAATTGCCAAATTAGCAAAATCTGTGGCTTTATGAAAAAAAATAACCTGAAAGTTGTTGTCGCCTCACAAAATCCAGTCAAGCTTGACGCTGTTAAGTACGGATTTTGCAGTATTTTCCCTTCTGATTCTTTCAGTTTTGAGGCTGTTGATGCGCCTTCCGATATTTCTAACCAACCGATGAACGATGCAGAAACCCTGCTTGGTGCGGAAAATCGGGCAAAAAATGTTGGGGAGATTAGACCAGAGGCGGATTTTTGGGTAGGTGTTGAAGGTGGTGTGGACACTTTTCCAGGCGAACCTGATAAGCTTGGGGCATTTGCCTGGGTGGTTATCCAATCGCGGTTTGCCTCCGGCAGAGCCCGCACCGGAATTTTTGAACTGCCTAAGATGGTAGCAGACCTGGTCAGAAGCGGTACGGAATTGGGAACTGCCGATGACATAGTCTTTGGTAAAAGGGATAGTAAAAAGCAAAATGGGGCAGTAGGCATCCTGACCGATGATGTTCTTACCCGAACCACTTTTTATATTCAGGCAGTCCAGCTGGCGCTAATCCCGATAAAAAATTTTGAACTTTATGAAAATGGAAACGCTGCAAAAAAAGAGAACGTTAATGACGCTCATGCCTGAATTTTGGAAAAAGAAAACCCTCGAAGAACTTGACGCGACAGAGTGGGAGGCGCTTTGCGACGGTTGTGGAAAATGCTGCCTCTATAAGCTGGTGGAGCCAGACAACCCAGGCATAGTGCGTTTTACCAATGTAATCTGCCGATTTATGGACCTTGAAGCCTGCCGCTGTAAAGATTACGCACATCGTCATGAAAACGTTCCGGAATGTATCTACCTTGATACAAAAACTGCACGAGAAGCCAACTGGCTGCCTGAAACCTGTGCATATCGCCTGATCTCTCAGGGAAAGGACCTGCCGTGGTGGCATCCTCTAAAGACGGGTGACCCCAGAAGTGTAATAATGGCAGGTGCTTCTGTTTATGGAAAGGTTGTTTTAGAAACAGATGTGGACCCGGACGATCTTGAGGATATGGTGGTGGACTGGTTCAAGTAAGGCTGTGGTTGTGTTTTTTTGGGGGAATGGTATACAATAATGTTAGACAAAATAACCTCTTAAAGGTAAAGGTGACATGGAAATGCATGAGGAAGATACCAGGATTGCGATGATCGCTGTGGTTCAGGCAACAGATTGTGATCTGCTGGAAACAACTCTGAATAATTTAAACCTGCCTTATTCCCGTCTTCCAAGCGTTGGCGGCTTTTTACGCGAGCATAACGTTACATTTCTAATCGCCTGTGAACAGTCCAGACAGGAATTGGTCAGGGAAATGCTGGTTTCCACCTGTAAAAAACGGACTGCCTTTATCGCAACACCCATTGAAAATATCCCCATTCCCATTCCCTATACTACCGAAACAATTGTGGGTGGGATCAGTTTATTTTCATTAGATCTGGAACATCTTGAGGAGATTTAAGAATGAAATTGATCATAGCCATTATCCGGGATGAAGACAATGAAACCGTTACAGATAAGTTGACGGGTGAAAACTTCAGGGTAACTATGATCGCCTCTACAGGAGGCTTCCTGAGAAGCGGCCGGAGCACTCTGTTGATTGGTGTAGAAGATGAGCGTGTTTCCAGGGCGCTTGAACTTCTGCGGGAGAACTGCACTAAAGCCCGGGACGACAAGGAAGGTAAAGCAACGGTATTTGTCCTGAATGTCCATCAGTTCTTTCAAATGTAAGATTATTTTGCAAACATTCTAACCACGTTCAACTTAATCCTGAGAAAGTAAGGAGTAATAATATGAATTTCGGAAAAGCCTTCAGTTACATGTTTGACGACCCAGAGTGGTTTGACAAGATCATCATCCCAATTCTATTTGGCTTAATCCCAATAGTGGGTTGGTTTGTTCTATTGGGTTATTCCCTGAGAACTTCAAAGAATGTTGCTGGGCGAGAACCTTACCCGCTGCCACGATGCGAATTTGGCGAGGACCTGGTACTCGGGATAAAATATTTGTTTTATTTCCTTCCTTACATAGGAGTGGGGCTGTTATTGGGCGGGCTCATGGTGCCATTTGGACTGATGCTTGACCGATCCCCAGATAATTGGCTCGGCATAGCAGGTATGATATTTGTTGGTTTGCTGCTGGCTCTTTATGGAATTTTCGTTGGTCTGATTTCCCCGATTATTCAGACAAACTTTGCTGTCAAAGGTACTTTTTCGTCTTTGTACGATTTTAAAGACATTTTTGGGATGCTGGGCAAACGGACCGGCAGCTGGCTGCTGGTAATTTTAGGTACATGGATTGCCGGATGGATTGCTCCGTTGGGCTCTGTTGCCTGTGGGATTGGGGTGGTTCTTACGTCAATGTATGCAGAACTGATGGTTGCCCACTTGCGGGGGCAAGCCTATACCCACTCCCAAGAATAATAGACGCTACGGCACGCTCTATTGAAACCGGAGGTCGTTACTCCGGTTTTCGTTTAAATTCCTGAACCTGGTAGATGCTCACATCCAGGATCTTTCTTTGCCACAAGTCAGCACTTGCGCCCATTTTCATGCAGAGGTGATTCAAAAACTCCTCAGGTGTTGGCAATTGCTCCCAAACCTGGGGTAGAAACGTCGCCCGGCGGTAACCATCCGCCAATACAACCCCGTCCATTCCTGGCCGAAGCAATCGGGGCAGATCCTCTGGTTTTTCATACAAAAGCGGTTCTGCGGGCGTCAGATAGGATATTTCTATGTCAAGTGATTGTAATTCGGCTGGTCTGAGGGGCGGGAAGCGCGGGTCTTCCACAGCCGCCTGGCGGGCTCGCTGCTGCACGTCTTTTGCAAGGGGTTGAAAGGCTTCCAAGGAGCCGATACAACCGCGCAAACGTCCTTTAATGGTGAGCGTTACGAAACTGGCGCCGTTTTCCTGCAGGCGAACAGGCAGAATGTTTAGGTCTATAGGCTGTAAGTGTTGGGAAAACGCGGCAGCCCTCACCGCTTCATATGCAATGTTGAGCAGTTGAAGTTGTTCTTGTTGGGTTAGAGGCTTTGGCATAGGAATTGCACCGTTCCTTTCGTCAGTTGGATTGGATGCTTTGCTATTTAATATTATAGTAATTTGGACCGACTTTGTCCAACTAAACCAAACAGAAAAGATTAGGGTAAGATTAGACGATGAG
Organism: uncultured Anaerolineaceae bacterium; assembly: GCA_964455505.1. GTDB lineage: Bacteria > Chloroflexota > Anaerolineae > Anaerolineales > Anaerolineaceae > Mesolinea. The sequence goes on along the minus strand of CAYVWM010000058.1, from coordinate 4,663 downwards.
CAAAACAATGCACCAGATTGATGATGAACCCCAAAAGCGGAATATATTCAGGCAGGAAACGCCGGCAGGGGAGCCTTCTGTTCAACTTTCGACACCACAGGTAAAAAACAATAACAGAACGCCTAAAGTGACCTGGCCTGTATTGCAATCCGTTCTGGCGGCAGCTGTTATTGTGGCAACCCTGTTTACTATCTGGACGCCAAGCAGCTTGCTTGCAGGAAGTCTGCAGGACCGCCTATTTAATGCCCTGCATTCAACAGGGCAAACCGAAGGGGCGCTAATGGAAGGCATGCCGGCTGATTTTCCGATCAACAAGATTGGTATTGTGGTAGGGCACAAAGGAAACGACAGCGGTGCAGTTTGCAGCAGCGGTTTGACGGAAGTAGAAATTAACAACACAGTAGCCACTTTTGTTCAGCAGAAATTGACAAAATTGGATTACGAGGTGGAATTGCTGGAAGAATTTGATTCCAGACTGAATAATTATGAGGCTGGTTTGCTGCTATCCATCCATGCTGATTCCTGCGAATACATAAACGATACCGCCACCGGGTTTAAAGTTGCTGCGGCGCTATCAGAAACTAAGGCGGACAATGCCAACAGGCTGGTTGCGTGTATAGCAGATCGATACCAGGAAAAAACCGGGCTTACTTACCACTATCAGTCGATTACCACGGACATGACCTATTACCATGCCTTTAATGAGATAAGTCCGTTCACAACTGCAGGTATTATTGAAATTGGGTTCATGAACTTGGATATGAAAATCCTTACAGAGAAACCCGAATTGATTGCAGATGGCATTGTTGATGGAATTCTTTGCTATATGAACAACGATAGTGTAGAACCGACAGCCACCCTTTCCCCAGCGCCGTAGTTTATGGAAAACTTACCCGAATCGACTTTCCATTTGATTGCTGAAGCCAAGCGTGCCATTTTGCTTGGTGACAAATCCCTGGCTGCCAGGCTTGCTGGCCAGGTTTTGGATAGCGAACCAGGTAATATATCTGCTTTATTGATATTGGCGGGTTTATCGGAACCCCAGGTAAGCGTAGGCTACCTCAACAAGGTCTTGGAGAAAGACCCGGGTAATCCCACAGCCAGGGAAGCGATGCGATGGGCTGCCGTCCGCTTACGCCAGAGCAGCGCAGGTGCCTGGAAGCCCGAAAAAGCCGAACCACTCACAGCCACCCTGGTCCAACCCGACAAGTTGGAAAGGCGGAAGCTGCACTTTGCTGTACCTATTGTACTGGCTGGGATAGGATTGGCAGTAGCAGGCTTGTACTCTCTTGGTGTGCTAAAACCTCGCAGCGCTGCTGCCGATGTTCAGTTTCAGATCTATGAATCAACCTATTTGGTCAAACCCAGTCTGACGCCAACCGACACACCCACCCCGACCAACACTGCTACATTCACCCCGACCTTTACGCCAACAGCGACGTTTACGCCCACCCCAACACCGACCCGAACGCCGACACCAACAAATACACCCACTGCTACGCCAACCAATACCCCGACCCATACCCCAACCAATACACCAACTGAACTACCCACCGAAGTGCCGGCTGTAGAAATAACCTACATCCCCCAGCCAACCGAGCCGCCTTATACCTGGACGGAAGAGCCTGAGCCGACCGAGGAATACAATTATGGTACCAAGTGGATAGACATTGATCTCAGTCAGCAAATGCTTTACGCGTACGAGGGGGATACGATTGTTGGCGCTTTCTTAGTCTCAACTGGCTTGCCTGACACACCTACTGTAACAGGACAGTACTACGTATATGTCAAGTATTATTATGCAGATATGAGTGGACCGGATTACTATTTGCCAGATGTACCATACACTATGTATTTCTATAAAGGTTATGGTATACATGGAACATACTGGCACAGCAATTTTGGTACGCCTATGAGCCATGGCTGTGTTAATATGGAGACCGGCGAAGCTGGTTGGTTGTTTGAATGGGCTTACGTAGGCATATTGGTTAATATTCACTATTAATGAATAATATTTCTGAATCAATTTCCCGCAGGAGTTTTCTGAAACTCATGGGGTTGGGCGCACTATCTTTGGCATTACCGGCCCCCCATGTTCATGCTGCAAGGGTGTATGAACCAGGGGTCCAATTGGGCAGGGTTGCTGGATATTGGATCAGCGTATTCCCCGAGCCTTCAGAAAAAGCCAGAGGGATGTATGCCTTGAAACACGATGAAGTGATCAAGTTGCTTGAGAGTATCGAGGTTGAAAACGAAAAAGGGGAAAAATCGCTGTGGTATCGGATTGGGGATGGGGAATATATCTATTCAGGTTATATTCAACCAGTGAAGTATATTCCCAATGTGAGCGATGCGCCCATTCCTGAAAAAGGTTGCCTGGGGGAAGTGACCGTTCCAAAAATTGAGGTCTACCGCGAACCGCGCAGGCAACGTTTATTTACACGGTATTACAGCAACTACTATTACACTTCTACCTTCTGGGTATTAAACAGACTGTATGATGAATACAATGTACCCTGGTATGAATTGCTGGACGATGTGAATGGGGGATTCCGCTACGTGCGCGCCTATGCCATTCGGCTTGTGACTGAAGAAGAATTGACTCCAATTTCACCCGACGTCCCTCTTGAAGAAAAACGCTTGGAAATCAACCTGAAACAGCAGCGTGTGGTTGCGTATGAATATGACAAGGAAGTGTTTAATGTGCTGGTTTCCACTGGTTACTACACAGGGTCCACGCCTATAGGAACTTATATGACCAAGCGGAAACGCCCGTGCCGCCGCATGGCAAATATCACCGGCGATCCAAACGTTGATTATGATCTGCCAGGCGTGCCATGGGTAAGTTACTTTACGGATTCTGGGATTGCGTTTCATGGAGCCTATTGGCACTCCCGTTGGGGGCACCGTATAAGCAACGGGTGCATTAACATGCAGGCAGAAGATGCCAAATGGGTTTACCGCTGGTGCGATCCCAATGTACCTTTTGATGAGTATTTCTTCGAAGCAGAACGGGGTACCCGGGTGGATGTAATTCCTGGTTCGTAGCCCCAAGCTTTTTATTGTTAACTTCATTTTTATAATCAACCGCTATAATTTCATTGAAAAATAAATTAAGGATGGAAGCCTGTGAAAAAGGCAATTTTTGAAGGTTTGGTATTTGACCCGAATGGGGAACCATTAACTACCGAAGTGGTGGGGAATGAATATTTTTACGTGCTTGATGACGCTGGTTTCTTGAGGCACATTCTTGCTGAAGATGTGGATCGTCAGATATGGGAATTCATGACGGCGCAAGTAGAAGGAAATGAAGACATCCTGAGTGAACAGGCAGCAAAAATGCTTGGGCAGGAAGATATTTTCACCATAGCTGTGATACGAAACCAGCTGGAAAACAAAGAAAAGCAATTTGAAACACTTCAGCTCTCCGGAATTCCGGAAGACAGCCGCGCCTACCTGGGCATGATGGGTTTCAAGGTTACCGTTGATCATCACGGAGACGTGCAGGCCGTCAATCAGCCTGGAATTGTCGATGAAGGCGAAGAGGATTAGAGCTTTACAACGAGTTCTGATAAAATTAAGGGAAGGAAACCATGATGATGACCAGCGCCAACATTATTGATGTCAGTGATGAAACCTTTGAATTTGAGGTAGTTAATTACTCGAATCAGATGCCCGTGGTGATGGATTTTTGGGCACCGTGGTGCATCCCATGCCGGGTTCAATCCCCGCTGCTGGCAAGGCTTGCCCAGGAAGCTGAAGGCGCCTGGAGGTTGGCAAGAGTGAATGTGGATGACCAAACCAAATTAGCAGAGCGCTTAAAGGTGCGCAATGTGCCTGCAGTCAAGGCTTTTTTGGATGGCCGCCTGGTTTCAGAATACTCCGGGGTGCTTTCTGAACAAAACTTGCGCATTTTTATCACCCGATTATTACCTGGTACAAGCGACTTGCTGCTCGAAAAAGGAAAAAGTTTATTAATGCTTGGTGATTACAGTCAAGCGGAAGCAACCTTGCGGCAATTCCTCAGTGCCAATCCGGTCAATCCATCCGGTTTGCTGGCATTGGCGCGGGCTCTCATAATACAGGGCAAGGGCAGCGAGGCGCAGGCATTGCTTTCGGTGTTTCCAGCCAGCCATGAATACACCACTGCAGAAACGCTTAAACCCATAGCCGAAGCGTTTGTCTGGATAGCGCGTACGCATGAATCCAGCACGGATCCGCTGGAAGCTGCTTACCGCAACGGACTGCGCCTGGCAAGGCGGGGTAATATTTTGGCCGCCCTCGATGGTTTCCTGGATATTTTGCGCAAGGATAAACACTTCCGCAATGACGAAGTACGCGAAGTGTACCTGGGTTTGCTTGAGGTATTGGGGGAATACCATCCCGAAGTCAGGCAGTATAGGGCAGATCTCTCAAACGCTCTGTTTTAGATGAGAGTCTCTGCTTTAAGGGTTATCTTTTACAACATCCCATCAGTGGAAAATTTCAGTGCTGTTTTTTCCGATCTTTGAGAACTGCATCTGCAGCTAATTTCCCGGTGAGAACAGCCACCGGTGCACCAGCCGGGCTGAATGTCCACTGTCCTGCCTGGTATACATCCGGCAGCGGTGTATAGATTGATTTGTTCATTTTATGGAAACGACTCTCTGAAGGCATGGCTGTA
>CAYVWM010000057.1:4780-13007 GCA_964455505.1 uncultured Anaerolineaceae bacterium | reverse complement strand
GCCAGGCAAATTGCGAGGGAATCAATCACTTTGCTAAAGAACGAAAAAGGAATCCTTCCGATCAGAGAATCTGTTAATAATCTGGCTGTGATCGGCCTGAGCGCGATACAAAGATCGCTCGGAGGCGGGAGTTCTCAGGTGCTGGGTCATTATTGGGTTACGCCATTAGCTGGGCTGCAAGAAGCTTTAGGAGAAAACTGCAATATCATCTACGAACCCGGTGTAGAAAACCGGCTTGAACCAACCCCTATAGAAGCAGAATTTCTGGGGCAACCGGATGGCACAAGTGGATTAATCGGTAAACTTTTTACCAATCCAAACTTTCATGGGGAGCCATTTATCCAAAACGTATCAGCCTTAAACGCATGGTGGGGAGAAATGGGACCAGCAAAGGGCAAGATAGATCCGCATTATTTCAGTGCCGTTTGGGAGGGTTTGTATACTGCAGGCGCCAGTGGCGAAACACCATTGTTCCTGATGAATAACGGTTATTCAAAATTATTCTTGGATGATAGATTAATAGTTGAAAATAATTCAGGATATGTAGACCCGCAATACGGAAATCTTGCTGCGCTGCAGACTGGTGGTACAGCAACCTTAGAAGCTGGACGTAGTTATAAACTGCGAATTGAGATGCAATTTGAAAGCAAAGAAAGCGCCCCTATTCTCCAGGTTAGTCATTTACCTCCGTTTGTTCCTACAGATGGTCACTCTCGTGCAATCGAAGCGGCAAAAAAGGCAGATTTGGTTATAGTTTGTGTCGGAAACCCTCAAGCTTATGAACGCGAAGGCATGGATCGTCCCTCCATGCGCTTGACTGGCAAACAAGATGATCTCGTCAGCGATGTATTGGCCGCTAATTCAAATACCATTATTGTCGTACTTGCAGGTGGTCCTGTAGAAATGCCGTGGATTGATAAAGCACCCGCTGTCGTCTGGGCATATTTTCCCGGACAGGAAGGTGGAAACGCCTTAGCAGAGATACTTACCGGTAAAGTAAACCCCTCCGGAAAGCTGCCCCTCAGCCTGCCAGTGAGTTTTGAAGAGACCCCCGTGTTTATAAACTACCCAGGCGGGCGCACAGTCAGTTACGGCGAAGGTATATTCATAGGCTACCGTTACTACGATATCAGCGGTAAAGAACCCCTTTTCGCATTCGGGCACGGGCTTTCTTACAGTCAATTTGAATATGGCGATTTGGAAGTGCCATCAACCTTCAATTCCGGAGAAAACCTGAACATCAGCTTCGCGGTTAAAAACCTGAGTGATGTTCCTGCATCAGAAGTAGCACAAGTATACATACATGACGTACAATCAAGTCTGCAGAGACCCATTGCAGAATTAAAGGGATTTAAGCGGATATCGCTTGCTCCGGGCGAACAAACCTGGGTGCATGTAAACCTGGATTTTCGTTCGTTCTCCTTTTACGATCCGGTTCACCATGCCTGGACCGCTGAACCAGGATATTTCGAGATTCGGGTTGGCAGCTCTTCCCGGGATATCAGACTGAGAGCGAACACCAGGCTTCTCGAATAAGAAAAACGTTTAAATAGACAACAAAACTGCCCTTTGGGCAGTTTTTGTTTCTAAGTAATTGATTAATCTTCTTCCTTTGAACGGATTAGTATTACCGACTTGCCTGCTGGTTTTTTTAGCTCAAAGGCATTTTTCTTGGTGCGCACCAGCTGAGCTAACTGCTTGGCGCCGTAGGTGCGGGGGTCAAAACCCGGGTCAATTCTGCGCAAAGCGGTACCAACTTCAGAAAGGCTTGCCCAGCCAAGATCGTCTGTTCCAACCATATCTATCGCCTGATTGATGTTATCGATCAACTCAATTTCAGCTGGGTTAAGCTGTTCAATTTTTTGTTGTTTTTGGGCAGCCTTCCGCTTCTGGCGCTCACGCTCTTCCAAATTTTCTGTGTAAATGAAAACATCGCAGGCGGAGACAAATGCCCGCGGTGTCAACTGCCTGCCAATCCCGATTACCAGTTTTCCACTTTCCCGGATGCGGGTGGCAAGTCTGGTATAGTCGCTGTCGCTGGATACAAGACAAAAACCGTCTACCTGCTCTTTGTGCAATATGTCCATTGCATCAATAATCATAGCTGAGTCGGTTGCATTTTTGCCAACCGTGTAGCGGAACTGTTGAATAGGCTGAAAAGCGAAGGAATTTAAGATATCCTTCCAGGACTTCATATTGGCCGTAGTCCAGTCCCCATAAACGCGCCTGATGGTAGCGTTGCCAAACCGACCTGCTTCCACAACAATGTGCTCAATCAAGGATGATTGAGCATTATCTCCATCGATCAGGATGGCAATACGTTTTTCTTTGTTGCCGTTATTATTATTTTCTGTTGTCATACATCCATTATACCTGCAAGCTGAAAGCAGTACAGAGCACAATGCCTACCAACAATTAACAGCCATGTAAACCGTGCTTTTGGTAATACTGCTGGTGGTATTCCTCTGCTGGGTAAAATGGACAAACAGGAATTATTTCTGTTTGTAACTTTTGAGGTAAATTGCTGCCAGATTCATTGAGAAGAGAGAGATAATTTTCGACAATCTTCTTTTCTTCTTCGCCACTATAAAAAATCACAGATCGGTATTGGGAGCCTAATCCCAACGCATCAGGATCACAAACTGTAGGATCGTAAAATTTGAAAAAGGCTTCGAGAAGATCCTTATAAGTGATCTTTTCTGATTCATAAGTCACCATTACCGATTCCGCATGACCGGTGTTGTCCTGGCAGACCTGACAATAACAGGGGTTTTCGGTAAACCCACCTGAGTAACCAACTTGCGTTGCCGTCACACCTGGTAATGCTGAAAACTTAGCTTCAACTCCCCAAAAGCACCCCCCTGCAAATACTGCGGTTTTTTCCATTACGTTTTCTAACCCTCCGAAGTTTTCCCTGGTTGAAACTGCAGGGAGACAGAATTAAGACAATAGCGCAAACCGGTTGGTTTTGGACCGTCACTAAAAACATGCCCAAGGTGAGCATCGCAGCGTGCACAGAGCACTTCATCTCTGACCATACCAAAACTGCGGTCAATTCGCGTTTCAATTGCATCTGGACTCACAGGCCGAAGGAAGGAAGGCCAGCCTGTCCCTGAATCGAATTTATCTTCTGACGAAAATAAAGGCAGCCCACAACATACACAGTGATAAATGCCTGCTTCTTTGTGGTCAAAAAAGGCTCCGCAAAAAGGTGCTTCAGTACCTTTCCTTCTGGTAATGCGATATTGCTCTTCAGTCAGTATTTCCCGCCATTCCTGATCAGTTCGTTTGATTTTTTGCATCATGTGATTACTATATCATGCAAAAAATCCAAAATTTCCATTTATGGTTATACGTGCAACCTTGTTAACAAACGAAGTATAAGATCGAAAATGAGGATAAGGGAATATTTTAATGGTTCAATATGAGAAACTTACCGATTTAATTGAATTAAATCGCTGAGCTCTATTTGGACAGTTGCCCGCCTTTTGAAGCCCAAACAGCGGTTCCAATGATTCCGGCATCATTGCCGAGAGTGCCCAAAACAACTTCAATGTTATCAGCCGGCATTACAATCATTCGTTTTTGGAGTGTTTTGCGAATAGGATCAAGCAGCAGATCACCTGCCGCAGCCACCCCGCCAGCCAGAACAACACGTTTCGGTCCCACAACCAGAGCGGCATTTATTATGGCAACACCTATATACTCGCCTACAGTATCCCAAATAGACAATGCTACCTGGTCTCCTGCTTCAGCCGCTTTTGCAATGGTGTGCGGGGTGATTTTGTTTAAATCATAATCAACCATTTCCCCGATGATCGTGGTTTGCCCTTGCACCACAGCTTTTAGCCCCAGAGCAGTAATAGCAGGACCAGATGCATAAGTTTCAACGCAGCCGTGATTGCCACAGCCGCAAATTGGACCATGAACATCAACGGTAATGTGCCCCAATTCACCCGCAGATCCACCCTGGTTTAATACTAATTTGTTGTCGATGACAACGCCGCCGCCAATTCCTGTTCCGATAGCCAAACAGAGCATACACTCCACACCCTTGCCAGCACCAAATGCCCATTCTCCATAAGTAATGGCTCTGACATCATTCAGCAGGTAAACAGGTAAATCGAGGTAGCTTTCAAGCAGTGCTTTCAGAGGCACATTAATCCAATGGCCGGGAAGATTAGGTAAAAACACCGTCTCACCCTTTTTAAGGTCCAATCGTCCAGGAGCACTTACGCCCACACCCCCAATCTGAGACCATTTCACATCAGATTCTGTTACCAATGTTTTGATGAGATCTGCAATCCGTCGGATAACCTTTTCAGCGCCATCTTGCGAACGAGTCTTTCCGGATTTTGACGTAACGACAGACTCATTGAGTATATCCACCAGCCCCACTTTAATGTTGGTGCCACCCAGGTCACAACCGACATAGAACTGATGCGTCATAGAAACACTCCTTGAAAAACAAATTCAGCATGGGCCCGGAAGGATTCGAACCTTCAACCAAGCGGTTATGAGCCGCCTGCTCTGCCACTGAGCTACGGGCCCCAACAGGAATATAATCTTACCACAACCACAAAATAATCAAGTATTACCTATGCGAAAGTCTACAAAATTATATTGACTTCTGCATTTTTGCCCAGGAATCCACAAGAGAAATCGTCTGTACAAAAACAGGGAGCTCAGGTTTGCTGTCTTTGCTGTCCAGACAGAAGTACCCGTTACGCATAAACTGAAAGGACTCTCCCAAAGCAGCGGTCTGTAACGCTGGTTCCAATTTACATCCATTAAGTGTTTCAAGCGAGTTAGGATTTAAATTTTCAGTAAAACTTCCATCGCCATCAACTTCGTATGGATTCTTTTTTAGGAAAAGGTTATCGTACAACCTGACCTCAGCTGTGATTGCATGTCGGGCTGAAACCCAATGGATCGTGCCTTTTACTTTTCTACCATCAGGAGACATACCCCCCCGTGATTCCGGATCGTACTCACAGTGTACCTCGATGATATCCCCAGCCTCATTTTTTACTACTCCGGTGCAAGTGACATAGTAGGCATTCATTAACCGGACTTCGGCCCCCGGCGCCAACCGATAATATTTGGGGACTGGATATTCCATAAAGTCGTCCTGCTCAATAAACAACTCTCGGCAGAAAGGCACCTTACGGCTGGTATGGCATTCTGAATCCTGGGGGAAATCCGATACATCAAAGCTCTCTTCCATCTCTTCCGGATAATTGTCCAGGATAACTTTCAGCGGCTTTAGTATCGCCATCCGCCTGCGGGCATGCTGATTAAGATCATCACGCAGAACATGCTCAAGAAGTTCCATATCCACGATGCTGTTGTTCTTGGCAACCCCAACCAGCTCTGCAAAGTTTCGGATGGCCGCAGGTGTATAACCCCGTCTGCGCATCCCTGCCAGGGTTGGCATGCGGGGATCATCCCATCCATCCACGCGTTTTTCCTGTACGAGCTGCAGCAGTTTCCGCTTGCTCATTACTGTATAGGTCAGATTTAATCGCGCAAATTCAATTTGCTGGGGGTGAAATATTTCCAATTCATCCAAAAACCAATCATAAAGAGGTCTATGGTCCTCGAATTCCAGAGTACAGATCGAATGGGTAATCTTTTCTACAGAATCAGATACGCAGTGAGCGTAATCGTACATAGGGTAAATACACCACTTATCCCCTGTCCGGTGATGATCTGCATGTACGATTCGGTACATGATGGGGTCGCGCATATTCAAGTTAGGAGAACTCATGTCAATTTTCGCCCTCAAAGTGCGCGATTCATCTGGAAACTCGCCTGCACGCATGCGCATGAAAAGGTCCAGATTTTCATTAATAGAACGATTGCGGTATGAACTTTCTTTTCCGGGTTCAGTGAGGGTTCCGCGATAATTGCGAACTTCTTCAGGACTGAGATCACAAACGTAGGCTTTGCCCTTTTTGATCAACTTAACTGCGTTTTGAAAAAGATCCTCGAAGTAGTCAGAAGCATAAAATTCGCGGTCCTGCCAATCGAAACCAAGCCAGCGGATAGTATCCTTGATAGAATCCACGTACTCAACATCCTCTTTTTCTGGATTGGTATCATCAAAACGCAGGTTTGTTAATCCGCCATAATCTTCAGCAATTCCAAAGTTCAGACAGATAGATTTTGCGTGACCGATGTGTAGATAACCATTGGGTTCCGGTGGAAAGCGGGTATGCACCCTGCCCCCAAATCTGCCTGAACGATTGTGCTCATCAATGATTTCACGAATAAAATTTGTTTTGGTTGGGCTTGATTCACTCATTTTTACTGCTCCATTTAAAAAACTGCCAGAATTATACCATTCGGGTTATGTTATCTTGCGGCTGATCATCTTGTCATCTTCTACAGCCACCTAAAAGTCTTTTTGTTCTTTAATTTCCAATGCTTAAAAGAAAAAGCCCTGTTTTGCAAACAGGGCTTAATTTCTATATAAGTCGAATTTAGCCCTGCTTGGTCCTGATGGCAAGTTGGCGGGCAAGCGACTGGATCGCTTCAATATCTGCTTCTTTGGCGCTGCCGATAAATTCGTGTGTGCCCACAACATCCCAGGCTAATTTTTCAGCATACTCTGAGAACACCTCTTTGGCACCGCCAGACCAGGCATAACTTCCCATATAGGCTGCTGCCTTATTGCGCACACCTTTAATTTCTGCAATATCCAGGGCGTGCACCATGGGCGGGAACATCGCCCTTTCATAAGTGGGAGCAGCAACCAACAATCCCTGTTTTGTCCAGAGCGAAGGAAGTATGAAACTGGGATCGGTGACACCCACATTAAAAACTTCCACAGGAACGCCTTCTTCTGCAATCGCCTGTAGCGCAAAATTCAAGGCCCGTTCGGTGTTGCGATACATGGATCCATAGAGAATAGTTACTCCAGGTTTTGCTGGCTCAGTAGCCATTTTCGCCCACTCCCGATAGAGCGATAGAATTCTTCCCGGATCTTTCCTCCACACAAGTCCATGCGAAGGTGCCACGATTTCGACAGGATACGGGGCAACCTTGTCAAGTGCCATTAAGACATTCTTGCAAAAAGCTGCTACGATATTTGTGAAATAACGCAGAGCTTCAGATTCGTAGAATTTCAGGTCTGGGGTTTCATCGTCAAATATGCTGCCATCCAACGCACCATAAGAACCAAAAGCATCGCAGGAAAAGAGGATTTTTTTCTCTACCATGTAAGTCATCATGGTTTCTGGCCAGTGCACTAATGGCGTAAACAAAAACTTCAGGGTGTTTTTACCAAGGCTGAGAGTTTGCTCATGCTTGACCACTTCCACATTTTCGTCAATTTCATAGAAATCTTTCATCATGGCAATCGCTTTGCCCATTCCCAGAAACTTTGCTTTGTGCGCAAGTTCTCTTAAGCGGAGAAGGGCTCCTGAGTGGTCTGGTTCCATGTGGTTGACAATAACATAATCCAGACTTGAGAGGTCTATGAGCTTGGAAACATGCTCAACAAAATCGTCAGTAAAAGTGTCTTTTGATAGATCAATTAGCGCACTTTTCTCATCCTTGATTAGATAAGCATTGTAAGTAACGCCGTGATTTAGAATTGGCCAGAGCCCTTCAAACAATTCTGTTGATCGGTCGTTGATCCCAACCCAGTAGACATCCGGTCTGATTTCAATCGGTCGCATTTGGTTTTAGGCTCCCAAAAATTCCCTGACACCTGGCAACTGGCCAATACTGCCAAGGTAGTCATTTTTGTCTGCAATGAAATTGGCATATTCAGCGATATAAACCTTGCCAGGATCACGCAGGTCAAACTTTTCGGGGTAATCACGGAAGAATTCGCGGTGAACCCTTGTCCACACCAGGCGGCCGTCGGTATCAATGTTAATTTTGGTCACCCCGAGAGTTGCAGCTTTTCGGAATTGGCCAGCGTCAACACCTTTTGCGCCGGCTAATTTGCCGCCAGCGGCATTGATCCTCGCAACCTCTTCTTGCGGGACGGAACTGGACCCGTGCATGACCAGCGGAAATCCGGGCAATTCTTCCTGAATTTCAGCCAAAACGTCAAAATGCAGGGATTGCGAACCGCTGAACTTGAAAGCGCCGTGGCTTGTCCCGATTGCTACTGCCAGTGAATCACAACCACTACGCTCAACAAAATCCCGAGCCTGTTTGGGGTCGGTAAGTTTGGCATTGGCTTCGTCCACTTTTACGTGTTCTTCTACCC
>CAYVWM010000057.1:0-4770 GCA_964455505.1 uncultured Anaerolineaceae bacterium | reverse complement strand
ACCCAACTCAGCCTCCACTACAAGACCCTTGGCATGGGCTGCATCCACCACCCGCTTCGTGATGGCGATGTTCTCTTCGTAAGGCTTGTGGCTGGCATCAATCATCACAGAGCTGTAGAAACCAGACTCGATACAGTCGTAGCAGGTCTCCTCGTCACCGTGGTCCAGATGTACTGCAAATACAGCTTCAGGATAGATCAGGTCCGCTGCCCGGATAAGCGCTTCAAGGTAGTGTTTACTGGTGTATGATCTGGCTCCCCGACTGATTTGAATAATGAAAGGGGATTGGGACTGCAAATTTCCTTTGAATAATCCATCGATTTGTTCCAGGTTGTTGACGTTATAAGCACCTATTGCATACTTGCCATAGGCATGTTCAAACAATTTCTTGGTCGTAACAATCATTTTTGCTCCTTTGCGTTTTGGGTATGTCTCTAAAGATTATACTAAATTCCTGCGGTGGACTCAATAGCAATCATGGCGGAACTAATATTTTTGTAGAGAGACACAACTGTTAATTACAGTAACATGTTTAAGGATAGGTGACTTTTTGCCTGGATAAATTTTTTGAGGAATCCTGATTAGGATAATACGAGGTTAAGTCGTCACTTACTAATTATTCATCAGAGGTTTGGTTTTTACGGATGGTTTCCACAGCAGGAATAAGACTGCTGCAATTATCGCCATCATAGCCCCAAAGAAGAAAGGCGCAGCCGGTCCATATCCCTGCCAGCTGCCTACACCACTCCACAACACCCCCGCAATCAGCGAAGCCGGAAAATCAAGCAAGCCCAACAGCATATTGTAAGTGCCATAAGCGGTTCCACGCAAATCATCAGGCACAAGATCGGCAATCATCGCTTTTGAAGTCCCGTAAGCCAAGCCGTAGTACACGCCATAGATTGTGTATAACAACCAGATATCCACAGCAGTTTTGGCAAGTGCAAATCCAAGATAAATAATCGCATATATCAGCCATCCTCCAACGATCACCTTGCGTCTGCCCAGTCGATCAGAAAGCCTACCAGCGGGGGTGGAAACAAGCGCGTACACAAGGTTAAAAACTACAAGCATCAGGAGAATTTGTAGGGTGCCCATCCCTCGGTCCTGGGCACGCAAGATTAGAAAGGCATCGGAAGAATTGCCCAGATCAAAAATGCCCACAATCAACAAAAATAATGCAAAATCCTTGCCCAGTATCCTGAAACTGATCTTCACGGTTTTCTTTTGACCATTTGGTTTGCTCTCACGCGCCCCCAACGCCAGGGAGAGCACAGCCAAAAAAGCCGGCACGATACTGATGAGCACCACAGTTCTGAATGTGCTTTCTCTAAGTGCTGCTCCACCTACTTGTGTCTTCCAAACAATCAGGGCGGCAACCAATATGCCAAGGGTTGCCCCTGCCGTGTCAGCAGCTCGATGAAAACCAAACGCTAACCCTCGTTTATCTGCAGACACAGTATCCGCCACCAGGGCGTCCCTGGGCGCAGTGCGTACGCCTTTGCCCACTCTATCCACCCAGCGAACAGCGGCAACAGCACTCCAGGAGTTGGCAATGTAAAAGAAAGGTTTAGCAAGCGCGGAAAGCGCATACCCGGCTACTGCTAACCACTTTCGGCTTTCCAGCTTATCCGAAATCCATCCAGAAAACACTTTGAGAAGGCTGGCTGTGGCTTCCGCAACCCCTTCAATCAGACCAATGATGTTGGTTCTAACGCCTAACACACTTGAAAGGAAGAGCGGCAGCAGGTTCATCACCATTTCACTGGAGATATCCATAAAGAAACTGGTGAGGCTAACTGCCCAGAGGTTGCGTGGAAGCCCTTTCAATGTAATTCTTTTTTCAGATGCCATATAGTGCAATTATAAATCCCTAATGCCAACCTGTCGGGTTGTTTCATGCCCCAGTATTGTTTGCCAAGCGTATAATTGACCATTAACGATGGAAATTGGAAATAACCATACAACTACGATCCTGATCACAGGGGCTACCGACGGTCTCGGCAAACAGACAGCAAGGCTTTTGGCAAAACAAAAATTTCATCTCATTTTGCACGGACGAAATCCGGAAAAACTTGAAAAAGTAGCCAGCCTGATCCAATCCGAAAGCGACAATCCGCAAGTAGATTGTGTGCTGGCGGACTTTGCATCGCTTGATCAAGTTCGTGCAATGGCAACCTACATCAATGAAAAGTACACCCATTTGGATGTGTTGATCAACAATGCGGGAATACGATCCCCCAAAAAGCTGCTTTCCAATGATGGTTTTGAACTGACATTTGCAACCAATTATCTGGCGACATTCCTGCTAACCCTGCAGCTTTTTCCTCTGCTTGCTGTCAGCCAATCTGCACGCGTAGTAAATTTAAGCTCCCTGGCGCACCGCTTAGTATGGATGAGCCCACTTAATTTTCAGGAAACCAAACGCTATTGGGGTTGGGTCGCCTATGCAAGGTCTAAGCTGCTCATGGTACTATTCAGCAATACCCTCGCAGAAAAAGCAAAGCGATTTGGCATTAGCAGCAATGCACTCCATCCAGGGATCATTTTTGGTACGAAGGTTACCCAGACCCATTGGGCTAAATCAACAGAAACGATGGAACTCGGAGCCCTGTCTGTTCAAAACCTGGCAATCAATCCGGATCTGAGCGGGATTTCTGGAGCGTATTTTGACAAACTCAAGCAGGTAAAACCCAGCCTAATTGCCCAGAACAAAAAGCTCCAGCAAGCACTTTGGAAACAAAGTGTCGCCCTCACCCAAGCCACCGATCCGTTTACCCAGGAAACGTCAACCCTAATCTGACCACAAATAAACTCCTAAGTTATATTCACTTTTAAGACAACCTTACAAACAGATATTTCGACAAAGCCTGTTGAAACTGCTTAGCATGTTAGAATCCATGTATGTGCTCTAACCCAAAATCCAAACTCACCCATAGGTTACTTCCAACGCTTTTTTTCCTTTTGGGAATAACATTGATTTCTGGCTGCACATTTCAAAACCGCCCGCCCTTGCTTTCTCCTATCCCCCCTAAAGCGGCAACCAATACCCCTGATCCGATCGAACGCCTCACCCAGGTCGCTTTGGGTTTCACGCCCACCCCATTGCCTTCCCCCACACCCTGGGAGTATGTGACCCAAACCGCCGCCCCGCCAATGACAAATTTGACTATGCAGGGCATCAATCCGCTTACCGGGTTGATGGCTGCCAATCCAAGCAATCTGGAGCAGCGCCCCGTTATGGTCAAACTTGCCAACTGGCCGCGTTCACTTCGTCCTGCTGCAGGTCTGAACCAGGCTGACGTGGTCTTCGAGTACTACATTGGTCATCAGATGAACCACTTTTTGGCTTTGTTCCATGCTTCCGACAGCATCTCTGTTGCCCCGCTTGCGCCTGCTCGGCTGATGGATGCCCGCCTGACGGAACATTATCAAGGTTCACTGCTGCATGATAGCGCCGACAAAACTGTTGGGGAAGTTTTCGAAACCGTTCTGACCGATCGTACATTTGCCAGGGGTTATGTGCCCTGCCCGCCGATGTGCACGCTCACAACAAGCACAGGTGAAGACACTTACGTGGACACGGCCAATTTCCGTAAATACCTGGCTGCAGAGGGTATTACAAGCTCCACTCCGCAGCTTGCAAGCTTTGAATTCCAAAACCAGTTGGCGGAATGGGATGATTTAGCGCTCAATCTGAGCCTTCTCTATGCCGATTTTTCTGTGATGGATTGGCGTTATGACTCTGAAACAACACAGTATGCCCTCTGGCAGGACTTTGAAGATAACACAGGAAAAATTACATTATCACAATCAGTGGACAGGAACACCAAAGAACCAGTTAGGTTTGATAACGTTATCATTCTTTATTCCTACTATATTGAGTACAGCTCAAGCATCTACGATATGGATTTTAGAGAAACCGACCCCAATCAGCGTGCGCTTGTTTTTCGGGACGGCAAAGCCATCTACGGCACTTGGAAAACAGACAGTATCACCAGCCCCATCACCCTTTGGAATGCGGATGGAAACCCAATACCGTTAAAACCAGGAAGAAGTTGGATCGTATTCGTTGGGCTAAAAACAGCAACCCGGCAGATTTCTGAAGGTGTCTGGGAATTGAATTTTGCTATCAAGTAGTGACCCAAAAAACAAATAGCAGCACTGAATACTGCGTTTATAAATACTTTATCCCCACCAAACGCATTTTTAGCAAAAAAACCGACTAATCCCCAGCAATATAACGCAGTAGGGCAGCGGTTAACTTAGCGTCGTCAACCGCGTGATGCGTATTCGTCAATTCAATCTGACAGACCTTTCCCGCAAATTCCAACTTTTGGGATTTAAACCCGTTATAGCGCGCATTCCATTCTCCATAATATGCCGCGAACAGTTTCATCATGCAAAACGCCTGGGCATCTTGCATGGTCCACGGTAAGCTATTGGCTAAGTTGGACTGCTTCAGCAAGCGCATGTCAAATTCGGCATTGTAGATCCCAATAGCCCTATTATGCAAAATGGGCTCAATTTCACCCCAGACTATAGGCCATGGATCCGCATTCCTGACCATTTCATCGGTAATTTCATTCACCGCACTGGATTCCAAAGGGATAGGTCGTCCTGGATTGACCAACTTATCATAGAGCGTTTCTCCATACAAATCTACAATTCCCACTTCAATAACGACGTCTGTTGATCCAGTTCCCGTTGTTTCCGTATCCAGAAAAATTGGGTTTAAACCCATCACGCGTCGGGCACGTTCAATTACCT
>CAYVWM010000056.1:0-13061 GCA_964455505.1 uncultured Anaerolineaceae bacterium | reverse complement strand
GTGAGCAATGTATATGTTTCGGGTACGCCATTCTGCGAGTATGGCGGCACTTTTGACACATTCGCCTGGTATTTTGAAAGCCCATTCAATGAGGTTTATATTTCCCATCCGCGATATCAGAGCAGCAATCCGAATGAGCATTGCGTAGCCCACTACTGTGTGGATGTGACTCCAAGCGCTTCCGCCGGGCTTGTTTCATGGTACTTTGATGGTGATGGGTATGCCGGCTTGCCGCATCATCCCTGCAGCAGCGACGGCTACACACCCGTCTCGATGAGCGCATACCCTTGCGATGAAGCGGTTTACCCCCAGGCGAGCATACCTATAAATTACTCCGAATCGCACAACTTTACCGCGGAGATGACGAACTACAGCCCGGTCACCCATGCTGTACTGGTTGACAACTATTCTGTCGTCCGGCAGGACTTCACTCTGGGAACGGGCGAATTGACCTTTGACCCAACCAGTTTCGAAGTGACCATGACCATGGGGGATGGTCCTGTAACGCCAACCCTGACAATCGGCAATATTGGCACTGCTGAGGCGTACTTCGTTCTCAATGAGATTGACAAGGGATATACCCCACCCGCACCCTTGGTTGATGTGGAAAGGATTCCTTTTACCGGCGGTGATTCCATCCAGCTTTCTGCAAGCGGGCTTGGCAGCAGCGGAGTGGCGGCTGAACCGGTAAGCGCCTTCCCAAATGCCGATGTGGAATTGATCCTGGATGACGGCAGTGTGGAAAACAATATTGGCATTGGGGGAACCTTGGAATTCTTGTGGTTGAACCGGTTCACCCCCAACCCTGCTGCTTTCCCCTTTACCCTGAACGAGATCCAGGTCCACTTTAATTCTAGTGGATTGGTGAACGTAGGGGATGATATTACCCTGGTGGTGTACGAGAACACCAGCGGCAATACCGACCCGGCTGTTGGCGCTAACTTTTTGGCGCAGTTCCCGGTGACGGTGCAGGCAGTGGATGCCTGGAATAGCTACACCCTGCCCACCGGTGTGGTCCTGGCAGGCCCCGGAGACGTCCTGATCGGAGTGATCGGCATGGAGGTGCCCGGAACAAGCTACTGGCCGGCGGCACTTGACCAAACTACCACGCAAGAGCGCTCCTGGGCTGGCTGGTGGTTGGCTTCACCGCCGCCTGCCACACCAACCCTGCCCCCGGATGCTTCTTGGACCCTGATCGACGCTTACTTCCCGGGCAACTGGATGATCCGCGGGATGGGTTCGTTGGGAGGAGATGATGTAGTGTGGCTTTCTGAAACACCCGTAAGCGGAACGATTCCGAGCGGAGGCTCTCAGGATGTTACCCTAACCATCGACCCTGCTTCGCTGACCCAACCCGGCGATTACCTGGCGCATTTGCTGGTGACGCATGACACCCCTTACTTCTATCCGCAAATACCGGTTCTGCTGCACCTGAACCCCCCGGCGACTTACGGCGCTCTGAATGGCACGGTGTATGGACTGGAAACCTGCGACATCAACCCAATGCCGTTGGAAGGTGCGACAGTCAACTTCTGGCAGGATGGCTCGCTGCTGTACTCCACAACAACGTTGGTAGATGGCACTTACTACTACGGTATGCCAGCTGGAACCTACGATATTGAGGTTATCGCCGCAGGCTACGTCTCGCAGGTATTAAGCAGTGTGGCGGTAGGCGCTGGTGAGACGGTGACTAACGATATTTCACTGCGCTACTTCGCCCCCTGCCTGAGCCTGGACCCGAACGCTTTGGAAGCGACCCAAAAAACTGACCAGCTGACCACACAAAATCTGCAGGTCTGCAACACGGGCGCTGCTCCGCTCACCTGGGAAATGGTTGAAGCTGAAAACGGCCTGATGGTGCTGAAAGGTCCCGAGAAAGTGCTTGAGCCGGTTGTGAAGGAGTATGCGCTCCAGTACCTGCCGGATGGCAGCATTGACTGTGCTTACTACGCCAACTACAGCGGTTTTGAACCTGCTGAAGTGGCGCAGACCTGCGGTTCTCCGCAGGCAGTGGTGCAGGCGGCTGTGCCGGCCGGTCCCACCGATATCGGTTACGCACAGGATATCGGTTACATTTCGGATAACTTTGTTTCCTTCCCGCTGAACAACTTCACCGGGCAGACGGTCATAGGTACCAACACCAATCCCTACTACGGAATGGACTTTGACAGCAGCGGGACGGTGCTTTATGCCCTCAACGACACCACCGATCAATTAGGAACGATAGACCTGACTACAGGCGCTTTCACCGGTTTGGTTGCCTGCCCGCCCGGAGGCGGGGTTGCCAACTGGACGGGTTTGAGCATTGACCCAACAACGGATGAATTCTACGGTTCAACAGCCACGGACCTGTACACCATCGATCCTTCCACCGGCAGCAGCACGCTGGTGGGCTCTTACGGCACATCGATAATGATTGCAATTGCCATCAATATGGATGGGGAGATGTACGGGCACGACATTGGTACCGATTCAATTTATTCTATAGACAGGTACACAGGCGCAGCAACCCTGATCGGCCTGACTGGCTACGCCGCCAATTATGCCCAGGGCATGGACTTTGACAACGATGACGGCACGCTGTATATCTTCCTCTACCAGGGCGGCGGTGCCAATGTGTTTGGCACGGTTGACCTGACCACTGGCGCAGTGAACCCGCTGGCCTCCAACGCTCCGCTGGGAGAGTTTGAGGGTGCTATAGCCATTGCCGGAACGCCCTATGATATCCCCTGGGTCAGTGAGGCACCCATTTTAGGCACTCTGGAAGGCGATAGCTGCGCGGATGTGACGGTTACCTTTGACTCTACCGGGCTTGCCCTGGGCGACTACTTTGGCTTCCTGCGGGTGAAAAACCCACCGGCTCTCCCGAAAGAGGCCAGTCTGACGCTGCATGTGGTTGCCAACAGCGCACCGGTGGCGCAAGACCAGACGGTGACGACTCCCGAGGACACTGCCAAGGCGATCACGCTGGCGGCCACGGACGTAAACGACGACCCCTTGAACATTGAAGTAGTGGCCGGGCCGCTGCACGGCAGTTTGAGCGGCACTGCACCTGATCTGACCTACACGCCCAATGCGGACTACAACGGGCCAGACAGCTTCACTTTCAAAGCAAACGACGGCACAGTTGACAGCAACATTGCCACGGTGAGCATTACCGTCACGCCAGTCAATGACCCGCCGGAGGCACAGGACAAGGCCGTTACCACGGCTGAGGACACCCCCAAAGCAATCACGCTGGCGGCTACGGACATCGATGGAGACCTGTTGACCTTCACGGTTGTGGCCGGGCCGCTGCACGGCAATTTGAGCGGCACAGCCCCCAACCTGACCTACACGCCCAATGCGGATTACAACGGGGCAGACAGCTTCACTTTCAAGGCCAACGACGGCACGGCTGACAGCAACATCGCTACGGTGAGCATCACGGTTACGCCAGTCAATGACAAACCATCAGCACAGAACCAGGCGATCATGACCGACCAGGATGTGCCTGTCGCAATAATTCTGGTTGCTACGGACGTGGACGGCGATACGCTGACCTTCACGGTGGTAGCCGGACCGCTGCACGGTGTTTTGAGCGGCACTGCCCCCAACCTGACGTATACACCCGCCCCCGGCTTTTCTGGCGCGGACAACTTCACCTTCAAGGCTAACGACGGCACAGCTGACAGCAACCTTGCCACGGTAAGCATCACAGTCAACCAGACAACCCAGTTCATTTTCCTGCCGATCCTGATCAGGTAGGGAAGCGGACCAGGTCTGTTTGGTATCTGACCTAACTGAAATCGCTTCCGATCGGTTTTCCGGTCGGAAGCGTTTTTTGTTGCCTTTGGAAGCAGTCATAAATACATCCTTTGGGTTACAGCCGGACTGATAAGGCTGCGATGCCGCTGTTGGTGTCCTGGCATAATCTTGGTAAGCCGGCTGCATACATCACTACCGTATCCGCCGGCAAAGGGGGGCGTGAACAAGTTAAGCAAAACCCCTCAGGCAAAGTGCCTGAGGGGTGGAATGGACGGCAAGAAATGGAGGGCTGCTATTCTGTTTTTGGAAACTCCGGGAAGGAAACATCGGTGTCAATGCTGCCGTTGGTCGATTCTTCCGACTTGATGATCCCCACACTGGAGAAATACACATCATCCAGGAACAGGTTACTGTTGAGCACAGTGTCTGTGGTCACTTCGAACTTGAGCGTATTGGTTTGTCCTGCGTATGTACCCAGATTGACTACTCCGTGAACCCAACCATCAGTTTCGTTGGTGATGCACAAGGTCTTTTTCATGAGGTTGGTTGCACCCCACTTAACATAGAACCAATCGTAGTTGCAGAGATCGTCCTTTGAACCAATCCAGTACCAGAAGTGCAGGTAAGCTGACCCGGTGGGAACGGTCACGCTTTGGGAGACGTAGTCATTCTCATTATCAGTACCGCCCAACCACACCAGGTAACTGCCTCCGTGAGCATACACCGCCGGGTTATATTGCTGGACGTAGGACGTTGTAGTTATTACTGATGTGCCTTGCTTGGCGTACTCCGTCCACCCGGTATGGCCGAGTTCAAAGTTGCCGTTGACCAGGGCTTTTACGGTGCCCTCGGCCACATCAATGACACTGATGGTGAAGGCTTTCTCGAAATATAGCCCGCCCTGGTCGGTGGTGCGCACCCGGATGGCATAGCTTTTCTTGGTTTCGTAGTTAAAAGACTTGGAAGTGCGCAGCTGGTTCCCGGAGATATTGAAAGAGGCATTGTCCGTGCTGCCGGCTCCTGATACGAGTTTGTAGGTAAAGGTGTTGCCGGTGTCCGGGTCGGTGGTGGTGAACTTGCCTACCACAGTGTTGATGGGCAGGTTTTCCTTGACGCTGGTGGCGGAAAGCGCCAGGTTGGTGGGGGCTTTATTGCCGACGGCTTTGATGACCAGGGGGATATACCCCTTGTTTTTCAGGTTGGTAGACGGGGGTTTGAGCCGCACCACGCTGACCGATTTTAATGCCATCCCGTCATAACTCCCGCCCCAGGGCATGGTGTGCGAGCTGGTATCCCAGGTGTCGCGGATGTAGACGGTGGAACCGCTGTAGCCATAGCCGACCACGGAGTGCCCGGCCAGGTTCAGGAGCACTGGATGGCCGGCATCGATCTGGGCTTTGAAGCTTGCCAGGGTAAATCCGCCGCCGTTATTGTCCGTTTTCTGGTTGTAGCAGTCGGTAACCGTATAGCCGCGCGATTCGTAGAATGCTTTTCGCCCAAGCGTGCCATCATCCGTATGCCCGGCAATAACCAGGTTGGCACAGGTATACTTATCAGGGATAGTTGAATAGTTCCAAAATCGTGTTGACCCATCGGTGTTATTAAAAGCCGATTGACTGGTCATCATGTAATCCCCAAGTGCCCCGCCCCAGGTGTGCTGGGTCCAGCCGCCGGTGATATAGGGGTCGTTGGATGTCGAGCCGTATTTAATCCAATAATCATCGATAGAACCGCGGGTGGTTCTACCATCGATGCCTTTGTGTGAGGCGATCAGGGGGTTGTTGGGGTAGGTTACATATCCATCCGACCAGGTCGGCCAGGAACTATTGTTCAGGGGCATAACGCCGCCGTTGGTCGGGCCGGTGTACATATTGGGATAGGATCCGCGATCGTAGTAGGTGGCAATCATGGCAGCTGAAACGGCTGAGCAGCCAAAGACCCAGGTGAAGGCCGGGAAGTTGGCCAAGGTGCCTTCCACCTCACCCTCGATGGTGTTGGCGGCATATTCTTCGGCGTACTCAGGCAGCGGACTGGGCGGCCCGCTGATGATATGCCCTTCTTCTTCCGTCCCATCCGGGAGTGTGTTGTGAATAATGGAGAAAAAGGGGCTGACCACTTCAATATTGGCTTCGGGGCGGGGATCTTCCACCGGAACGGAGGGCGCTTCTTCTTCAATAAATCCTTCTGGGATATCCTGGGCGGAGACGCTGTTGGCCGCCCCGCCATTGCTTGTCAGCAGCAGGACAGCGGCAAGAATCAAGGAAAGCATCTTGTGCCAGTTGTTTGAGGGTTTGTTTTTCATTGGTCTCCTGAATGGTCTAAACGGTAAAAACAATCAATCGCTTTTCAAGAAGGGGATAATCAATTACTTGTGAACTTATTGCTAATATTTTAACATATTTAATAGGCAATCTCCCGAAACTGGACATTTTCTGTTTTTATTAACTATAGAGGGCGGATAGGGTTTTACTGGCAATATGATAGGCCTTAGCATGAGCGTATTGAGCATGGATTCAACCGGTCATGGTCAGCTCTGCATATGTGAGTGTTTACGGCTGAAATGGCGCTGGTAGAGGTAATACCGGTGCGTTCGGATTTTCTGCGGACTGCAAAAAACCGTATATTGTGTATGATCGGAGATGGCATAAGAATCTAGCATTACATGGCAAAATCCATGCTTCCGGTATGCACAGAACGTTTTGCTGGCAGGCAATATTACATTCCAAAGAGAGGTCAGGGTTTGCCTGACCTCTCTGGATTTATTAGCGCAGAATTACAGGCAGGTAGAGGTGAAGATCGCCTATTTCTATATCTATGCCTGTGACTTCCATCCCAACGGGAAGGATCACAGGGTCTGGTATGCCGTCACCATCGCTGTCGTAGTATGTGCTCATCTCGCCAGGGTCAAGGGTGCTTGAATTGTTCCCATCCAAGTACGCAAAGAGGTAGTAAGCGTTTGCCGGCAGATTTTCGATAGAATACGTTGCACCGTTGGCAATAGGATTTGTTGTGGCAAACGGCGGTTCATCCAGCTCCAGGTATGCCAGGACGAGAATTTGACCATTGAAGCCCAGGCTGCCGGTGTAGGTTATCGTGCCGCTGATGGAACCTGTAGGGTCAACGAGGGCAATGTTCTTACCGGTCAGGTTCTGACCGACCCCTAACGCCACCAGGTTTGGCGTGCCGTCGCTGTTGGCATCGTACCAGGCCTGAGGTTCGCCCGGGTCTAAAGTTCCCGAACTGTTCACGTCCAGATAAGCGGAAAGGTAATAATTGGCAGCGCCTAATTCATCAATCAGGTAGCTTTCACCGCTGTTGATGGCTGCGGCACTGGCTACGGGTGCACCAGCCAGGTCCAGGTATGCCGAAACCATAATCGGACCACTGACTCCCAGGCTGCCGCTGTAGGTTACCGTGCCTCTGATTGAACCTGTGGGATCGACAATGGCAATGTTTTTCCCGGTAATAATCTCCCCTGCGCCTAAGGTGACCTTATCGGGCGTACCGTCGCTGTTGGCGTCGTACCAGGCTTCAGGCTCGCCTGGGTCAGGCGGGCCGCCGCCGGAGTCGTCCGCATCCAGGAAAGCCGAGATGTAGTAACTGCCAGCGGGGAGGCCCTGGATGGTGTAGGTTTCACCGCTATTGATGGCCGGGGCTGAAGCCGCTGGCGGATCGCTCAGGGTGAGGTGGGCAGCAACGATGATAGGGCCTGTTGCTGTGTAGCTGCCGGAATAAGTGACCACACCGCTAATCGAGCCAGATAAATCGGTGAGAACAATATTCTTACCGGTGATAACCTCACCCGCTCCTACCGTCACCAGGTCTGGAGTCCCGTCGCCGTTGCCATCGTACCAACCCTCAGGCTCGCCGGGGTCAGGCGGGCCGCCGCCGGAGTCGTCCGCATCCAGGAAAGCAGAAATATAATAACTGCCGCTTGGAACTTGAAGCGTGTAGGTATCCCCACTTTGAAGGTTTGAAGCAAAAGCTATTGGCGGATCGGTCAGGGTGGGATGGGCAGTAACGTAAATTGGTCCGGTAACCCCAAGGCTGCCGGTATAGGTTACCAATCCGCTTATTGAACCCCCTGTATCGATCAATATAATATCTTTACCTGTAAGGTCCTCACCTTCAGCTATTGTTACCAAATCAGGGCTGCCGTCGGTGTCGGCGTCGTACCAACCCCCAGGTTCGCCAGGGTCAGGCGGACCACCGCCGGAGTAGTTTGCATCCAGGAAAGCATACAGATAGTAGCTGCCGGCAGACAGACCCTGGACAGTGTACGTTTCGCCGCTGTTGATGGCAGGAGCAGTTGCCACCGGCGGATCGGTCAGGTTGAGATGTGCGGATACGATGATGGGTCCTGTAACCGGTAGGCTGCCGGTGTAGGTGGCTGTGCCGCTGATGGTGCCTGCATTGGTATAGTATGCAAAAATTTTGCCTTCGTGGTAACCAGAATCACTGGATCCGACTTCATGTTGGTAATCGCGGGAAACCACCGCAAGGTCATCTATCCCGTCTCCATTGGCATCGCCCGGGCTGCCTGCCAACCAACCAAATACGGCGTTATAGAACTCAGACCCAGGACTGCTGTAAACTGTGACCTGCCAGTCTGCGTTGGTCAGGTCTCCGTTCTCACCCAGGTTTGGTCCATCTTCTGAACCAAAATAAACAAACACACCGGGCGTTCCAAACAAACAGCCAATAATAAGATCGGCATATCCATCATAATTGATATCCGCCGGCGTGCCTGTCAGGGACCCAAAAGCATATCCCCCATGCCAGCTGCTTGCCAGCCAGTCCGCATTGTCCAGGTTGCCAGCCGTACCCGCGTTGATGCCGTTCTCTGAACCATACCAGAGCATAACAATCCCATCATCGTACTGGTTATAGTCGTAACTTCCCGTCCCCATGACCACATCGCTATAACCGTCGCCGTTCACGTCCCCCGGGGTCCCGAGTGAAGACCCAAAATATACGGAAATCTGGTCGCTTCCCGCCTTCCAATCCGCATTGCTTGGGGTGCCGGGATCTCCTAGGCCGCCCTCTGCCCCATACCAGGCAAAAACAGCACCGCCGTTGAAAGTAACGTCGTCGTAAAACGGGGCGGAAACCAGCAAGTCGTCATACCCGTCGCCGTTGACGTCGCCAATCCCGTTGAGATACAGCCCCAGGTTAGCCCCTGCCTCGTTTGATTCCGCTGTCCAATCCGGTGCGGCGCTTAAGCCGGCTGCGCTGCCGTAGTAGACAAACACCTTACCCTCATCCGTCTCTCCCTCATCGTAGCGGTACGCTCCCACGGCAATATCATCCCAACCATCCCCGTTCAAGTCCCCGACCCCGGCCACGTTGCGGGCAAAATCTGCACTGGATTGGGTGCCGGTCGCAGTCCAGGCTGGGGCTGCTGCCAGCCCAGTTCCCGAACCATAATACAGGTAGGCTTTGCCTGTGTCGGAATAACCAAATGCTCCGATCAGAACATCATCAAAGCCGTCCCCGTTGACGTCACCAGCACCGCTGACGCTGAAACCGAAGTAGTCCGATGTCGCTTCCCCATCCGCAGTCCAATCGGGGTCCACTGCATCGTAGCCGGTAGCCGACCCGTAAAAGACGAGTACGCGTCCGGAATCCGTGTAAAGTGGTCTGTCGAAACTGTAGATCCCGACGACGATGTCATCAAAACCGTCGTTATTGATATCACCCGCAGGTCTCCATGAGTAGCCCAGGGATGCTCCTTGCTGGTTTCCCTCAAAACTCCAGCCAGCTGTAGTTGACGGGACAAGGTTGATTACGGCTTCCTCAATAGTATGTCCAAATGTTACGCCAATGGGGAAAATCAACAGGCCCAAAATTGCCAGAATAACAAACCCCTTTTTACTTTGCATCTTTTTCCTCCAACGAATTTTTGAAATCAAAAAAATGATCGACTTTTGACCGCACACGCCATAAAACCTCCTTCTCAAAAATGAGATGTCCATGGAGTTAATACGCTGTAAGACCAAAAAAGTACTGCAAAAAAAGTTGATAAGGAAAATTATTTGATTAAAATCGGACGCAAAAAATGGAAACCTAATGTATAACTATTGATACTATAACACAAATTAATCAAATTATTAATGATGAATTTCCCCCTAACATTGTCAGGAAATTTAATTATTTGCCGCTGATAGATGTCGACCTAAAAGAAAAAACAGGTTTGTGGGAGATAGTGAACCGGTCTGAAAAGGGTTTGCATAGTGAGCCTGAATTCATTTATCTATTACTATTGGATTATGTTAATCCAGGCAACTTCAATAAGCGCCATTACTCACGCTGCGTAACATTGAGCAACAGAATGGCTGCAAATTTCTTTACCTATTAAGCAACAGGCGTTTACCAGTAATTAAAAATTTCAGAAGTACGTTGCCTCAAACCGCTCCAGGATCTCAAGAAATTCCTGCGGCAGGCGGGATTTGGCCTCTGCGGCGATCCAGTCGGGGATCTCCCGGTAGTAAACCTGGGCGATGCCCCCGGCAATGCAGGCGATGGTATCGCTGTCCCCGTCGATGGAAATTGCAAGCCGGATGGCGTTCTCATAATCGCTTGACTCCAAGAAAGCGGTCAGGGCTTCCGGCACGGATCCCTGGCAGGTTTCATTAAATTGGTTGGTCTTGCGGATCAGATCCAGCGGGCGGGAGAGATCGTAGCCAAAGCGCGTGCTGATCTCTGAGCGGATATCAGTTTTGCTGCTGCCGCTGCGCGCCAGGAATATGGCCAGTGCGGTGGCCTGGGCGCCCTTGATGCCTTCAGGATGGTTGTGGGTCACCTCGGCGCTGCGGCGGGCTTCGTCGAGGGTCTCGTCTATGCTGGTAAAGGCAAAACCAACCGGGCTGACGCGCATGGCGGATCCGTTTCCGAAGCTGTTGTAGGGCTGCGGGTTTTGCTGATGGATCCAGAGGGCATAATGCCCGCCGTAACCCCTGCCGGGGTAGCGCCTGGAAAAATCCTGGTAGGTTTGGGCGTAGTCCAGACCGTCCAGCAGGACCTTGGCGGTGGCGAAGGTCAGGACGCTGTCATCTGTGAAGGTAGATTGGAAAGAAAACAGCGGGAATTCGGTAGAACGTTTGTTGTTGAATTCAAAGATGGATCCAACAATATCTCCGATAATGGCACCAAGCATGATGGTTCTCCTTTTTCAGCGTTCGCCGCGGCATTCTGCCTGCAGCTGCTGATAGTAGGCTACCAGGAAATCGTGCCGCGCCAGGGCAAGGGCTTTCCCGGTGGGGGTAAACAGCTGATCCTTGACCCGCTGCAGTTTAAAAAGATATTCGTGATAGGAACTGTGCGGTTCTCCCGGCTCGCGGATGCCGCTTTCTAAAAATTGCTGTGAGGGTTCTGCGTAGGCTGGTTCGCCAGCCAGGGCGGCAAAGGCAATCGTGCGGGCAGCCCCGATAGCCCCAAGCACATCCAGCTTGTCTGCATCATAGAGCGCCTGGGCTTCCAGCGTTTCCGGGCGTTCCCCGGTGTGGCGGAAGCGGTGGGCGCGGATGCAGTGCT
Organism: uncultured Anaerolineaceae bacterium; assembly: GCA_964455505.1. Taxonomy (GTDB): domain Bacteria; phylum Chloroflexota; class Anaerolineae; order Anaerolineales; family Anaerolineaceae; genus Mesolinea. Next base: position 1,781 of record CAYVWM010000056.1, on the reverse strand, counting down.
GCACCGCCTGGATGCGCTGCGGAGCCCAGCCTTCAGCGGCCAACACTTCGCCAGCAAAGAGCGCAGAAGCCAGGTGGTGTTCCAGGCGCTCCTGGCCATCCCCGCCGGGTGCGGAACCGACCGAGTCGTGCAGCAGGGCTGCCGCCCGAACAATTTCCAGGTCTGCACCTTCCGCCAAGGCAATCTTTTCAGCCATGGTGTACACCCGCAAAACGTGGTCAAAGTCGTGTACCGGGTCTGCATCCTGGTACCAGAGGTGGGCTTGTTCGATGTTTATGGTCATGGGGAAATTATACCGGCCTCACAGGAACAGGATGCGGATCTGGCCAAAAATGAGCCCCAGTAAGACCAGCACACCCATCACAATCAGCACCAGTTTGATAACGCGCCAGGCAACCTTGAATACTCCGCGCAGCACAATCACAATAGCGATCACGCCCAGGGCGATAATGACCAGGTTATTAAACTGCCTGAAAAACTCAAAATCGGGAAAATTGGGCATGGCTCAGCCTATGGGGTAAACGACACCTTTCTTAATGACATGGGAAACCAGGTTGGTGCCGTAGCGGTAACTGAGCATGCGGTAGTCCGGGGTTTTGAGAATAACCAGGTCTGCCTGTTTGCCTGGTTCCAGGGAGCCGATCCGGTCAGCCATGTTGAGGGCTGCCGCCGCGTTAATGGTGGAGGCTGCCAGCGCCTGGGCTGGGGTTAAACCCATAAAGCGGCAGGAAAGCGCCTGGATAAACTGCATGGATTCGTTCCAGGTCGTGCCCGGGTTCAGGTCGGATGCCAGGGCGAGCAGCCCATTGGCGGCGATGATCTCGCGGGCAGGGCTGTATTCACTCTGCCCCAGCCCAAAGGGGGTGCCCGGCAGGGAGACTGCCACGGTTTCCGAAGCGGCCAGGTTGCGGATATCCTCTGCGGAGGTTTTCACCAGGTGGTCGGCGGAAACGGCGCCCAGTTCGGCAGCCAGGCTGGCACCGCCCAGGTTGGCAAATTCGTCCACATGCAGTTTGAGCGGAAAGCCGAGGGCTTTGGCCTGTTCAAGGATCTGGCGGGTCTGGGCGAGGTTGAAAGCGTTTTCTTCACAGAAAACATCTACAAAGGGCAGGGGGCGATCGGGGGCGTTTTGGATCCACCAGGCTTCGACTGCCGGCAGCGCTTCGGTACACAAAAAGCGGGTATACCCGTCAGCGTCGCCGGAAAATTCGGGGGGAATCGCATGAGCGCCCATGTAGGTGGGCACCAATTGCAGCAGCCCTTCGGTGTCCAGGTCGAGGATGACCTGCAGCTGCTTGATCTCATTTTCGAGGTCCAGCCCATAGCCGGTTTTCACTTCCATGGTGGTGGTGCCGTGGCGGAAAGCGGTGTGGGCGCGCTGGCGGGATTCGGCCAGCAGTTTTTCATGAGAGGCAGCCCGGGTTGCGCTGAGGGTGGAAAGAATGCCGCCGCCAGCCGCCATGATTTCCATGTAGGTTTTGCCCTGCAGGCGCATTTCAAACTCGGCAGCCCGATCGCCTGCCCATACCAGGTGGGTGTGCGGATCGACAAAGCCGGGCAGGACGGCGTTGCCGCCGGCGTCGATCAGTTCGGCTTCGGGGTGCCGCACCAGCAGTTCGGCAGGGGAGCCTAACGCCAGGATGCGGTCGCCGTCCAGCAGGATAGCGCCGTTCTCGATGGGGTTGAGTGTGCCCAACTGCTGCCCGCGCTGCGGCCCGCCGGAAAGGGTGAGAATCTGTGAGGTATTATGAATCAGGTACATAGCACCATTGTAATGGAAA
>CAYVWM010000055.1:0-13229 GCA_964455505.1 uncultured Anaerolineaceae bacterium | reverse complement strand
CCTTTGCCAGCCTTCTTTCCAGCCTTTTACCATCCAACAAGGCTAAACGAAGGCTCACCCGCACGGTCTCAACAACGTAATAAATCAGTAAAATAGCGGCAACCGTCCCCACAACAACCGTACCAAATGCGACAGATCCCAGCCAGGGAAGATTCACCGTAATCAACCCCTTAAAAAATACAACCAAAGTAAAAATAATGGCAATTAATCTGATCTCGGTTGGGCCCAATTTGATGGTCGTCATCTCAAAAACGCCGGTAACATGGGTTTTGAGATAAACCGTAATCATCATCAGGAGATAACCGATCGCACCCACAGCTGCCACGTCCAGGCGGGATATACCAGCAAAACCAAAACCCAAAAACATAGCCGCGGCGGTATACCCATCCACAGAATGGTCTACAAAATACCCATAACGCGGTCTTTCAATATGGCGGTAGCGTGCCAGCGTGCCATCCAAACTGTCGCCAAACCAGTTGAGCACAAAACCAAGGCATGCAACCAGCAGCCAGGGGTTATGCAGCAAGTTTCCCCTCCCTGCCATGAAGTAACTGAAAAGCGTCAGTGTTGACGCAAAAATTCCAATACCGGTGAGGATATCCGGGTTCATCCATGCCGGCATATGGCCTGCAAGCCACTGCAAGGCCGGTCGTTCCAATGGCCCCAACAGGATATCGTTCTTTCGTTCGTGCTTTCCGTCTTTTTGTGTCACATCAACCTCTCAGGATAAATCTTTTATTTGCTCCAAGGCCTCTGGCCAGACCGGATAAAACATTGCCCATTGCACAGATTCTTGCTCAATAAATTTTTCGGCGGCTAACATAACCTTTTCAGCGTTACCAACAATTTCTGTATGCAAGTCATCCGCTTTCTCTAACTGGATGGGGGCAGAACAGTCGTAGTAGAAAGAATGGTCCGACTTTGAAAATCCACAGGCTACTCGGACCGGCGTTCCCGTGTCCAGTGCAAGGCGCACGTAAAAGGTTGGAACACTTGCTGGTATGCCAAAAAAGGCAGGCATGTACTTGGTGTCCTGGCTGTTTTCAAGTGGTCGGTCAATCCCGGTTACAAGGCAATAGCCGTCATTGATGGCTTGCTTGGCCTGCCTGAATGTTGAAAAGCTGATTGGTGCGATTTTCATGCCTGCGTCTATGCGCAGTTTGTTTTGCATTTTGTAAGCATTATTTGGATGGGGATAGCTTAGTGCATAAGCGGGTAATCCGAACTTCACCATCATCATTCCAAACAGGTCAAAGTTACCTATGTGCGGTCCCAAAATAATGGTGGGTTTTTTCTCAACAACCGCTTCGTGAAGCATTTGCTTGATAGCAGGGGAGAGCGTAATTTTTTGCTTGCATTCTTCAACGTGCTGATAATAGTAAAAATACTCAAACAGCGAAACAACAATGTGCTCGAGAACCGCGCGCGAGCGTCGTTTGAGCGCCTCACTGTCAAGCGATTTGCCTGAGACAATCCACTGGTTAGCCTTAATAGCCCGAACCATCCTGCTGGACTGTCTGAGAGCAAGCAGACGCCCAACACAGACCGCCAAACGTCGTCCGCTTGCCAGAGAGAGATGCTTCCCCAACCAGAGACCGAGCCTGACAGCACCGCCGTCTTGAGCAAATTCCTTTATACCCATGATGATGCCTTCTTCATCAATTTTACCCGATAGCCTTCAGTCCGTAGAAACAGCGCCCAGACCGTTACAGCAGGTCTTCTGCAGGCTTGCCGCGAAGTTTGAACTGCTTGATTACGGATGCGGCGATGTAGCCTACCCCAGCAAAGAGAATGATGATCGCTCCTGAGGGCAAATCAAGAAAGTAAGAGATCAGTAACCCTGCCACACAGAATAAAGCGCTCAGTAGCACTGAAAGCAGCATCATGGCACGCATGTTCTTTAAGAACAGTTGGGCAATAGCTGGGGGGATAGTTAGCAGGGCAATGACCATGATGAGCCCGACAACGCGCATCGAAATGACCACTACCAACCCAATCAGACAGATCATAAGCAGGTAGATAAAATCTACGGGTGTGTTGCGAATGGTTGCGAAGGTTTCATCGAAAGAAAGTGCAAGCAACCAGCGATAGAACAGCCCCACAAATACAGCCACGACAACAGCAATTCCAGCCATCAGCCAAAGATCGCGCGTGGATACTGCCAGAATGCTGCCAAACAGGTAACTCATCAAGTCCGCTTTGTAACCAGGGCTCAAGCTGACAAAGATAATCCCGACCGCCATCCCAATTGCCCACATCACACCAATAACAGTATCAGACTGGTGTTGCGAGCGTCGGTGAACCAACCCCATGGCAATCGACGACAACAAACTGAAACCGATAGCACCCCAAACCGGATCGAACCCAAGAAAATAAGCAATGCCAACTCCCCCATAAGCGGCATGGGCTATTCCACCACTGATGAAGACTATCCGATTAAGGACAATAAGCGTTCCAATTATCCCGCAGGCAACACTGACCAGCACGCCAGCAAGCAACGCATTACGCATAAACTCATAGGATAGCAATTCTGATAAAACAGACATCATAACTCCCCCTTCTGATCATCGTCATGCATTGAATAGACCCGGTGGGGCAGCCCATGGGCAATCAGATCCACCGGACATTCATACCCCACCTCAAGCATCTCCGGCGAAATAACCTTTTCGCGGTGGTAGACCAGACGCCGGTTAATACACCCGATCGTTTTCACGTAAGAAGATATTGCAGTCATGTCGTGTGAAATGAGCAGGATGGAAATTTTTTCATTCAATTTTGCAAGCAATTCATAAACCTGGGTGCTTGCATGCGCATCAACGCTTGCGGTAGGCTCGTCCAGAAGTAATATTTTCGGTTCGGCAGCCAACGCTCTTGAAATGTATACCCTCTGCCGCTGACCACCAGAAAGTTCGTTCATTGCCCGCTTGTGTAAGTCCAGCATACCAGTCTGCCGCAAGGCGGTCTCAATGACTTCTCTATCCCGATCGCTTAGATGCAGTTTGGAAAATCCAGGGGTCAGTCTACCCATGCTGACCACGTCCCAAATGCTGATAGGAAAGTGTTTGTCCAGCACCTGCAATTGAGGAACGTATCCTACAAACCGCCTTCCGGATTTAGCAGACTCGCCCATTACGCTTACTTTTCCCCGAAATGGCGTCACCAATCCCAAAATCACTTTGATCAGCGTGGTTTTACCGCCCCCGTTGGGTCCGATTAAACCAACATAATCGCCCTGATACAGGGAAAAACTAACATCCTCCAGCACGGTGTCCGTTTCGTAACTTGCCCAGACCTTCTCCAGCAAAATGACCGGATCGCTGTCATAGCTATTGCCTTTTTCTGTCATTCCAGCGCCTCCGCAACATGTTCTGCCACGCTTAGCATATTTGCGAGCCAATCCTCCGCCATCGGATCCAATTCGATTATGTGTTCAATTCCCAGCTGGTCTGCCAGGCTCTCCGCCAGTTTAGTGCTGACACCTTTCTGAACAAAAAGATGCGTAACCTTGTACTCACTGGCAAGGTCCAGCAGTTGGGCAAGTTCTTCCGGACCCGGTTCTTGTCCGCCAGTTTCTACCGCCAGCATCTCCAACCCATATTCCCTGGCAAAGTAACCCCAGGCAGGGTGAATAACCATAAAGGCATTCCGGGATCGGTTCTCCAAAAGGGCACGGATCTGCCCGTCAAGTTTCTCGATTTCTTCAGTCCATTTTTCAACGTTGGTTTGGTATATATCAGTGTGAACCGGGTCTGCTGCTGTTAAAGCTTCTGCCATATTTTGAGAAATTTGCTTGACATAGTTTGGTGAAAACCAGATATGGGGGTCCAATTCTCCTTCATGCGCATGGGCATCCTGCCCTTCCTCAAATAAAGGTTCAGTACTTTCGATCTTTTCTATACCCCCTGAAGTATCCACAACAAGCAGGTCAGGGTTGGCATCTCTAAACCTGGGAAGCCACGCCTCCTCAAATTCCACTCCGATGGAAAAATAGAGATCAGCAGTCGCCAGGCTGCGCATCTGACTCGCCGTGGGTTCGTAGGTATGCGGATCTTCTCCGCTCTTGGTCATAGCTTCTACTACGACCAGGTCTCCAGCAATTTTTTCAACAAAATATTGCTGCGGCAAAATACTGACCACCACTTTAATGGTGGGGGATTGGGAGCTAATTGGTGGTTGCAGGCAACCAGCCAGCAATAATCCCATCAGAATGGACACTAATATAACTTTTTTCATTAAGCATCTCCATTGCCATGTTCAAGCTGGCATTCCGGGCAGATGCCGTATAACTGCAGCAGATGGTCGGCAACGACAAAATGGGTTTCAGCCTGCACACGCGAAATCAGACTTTCCAGGTCTTCTGAACCGGCAAATTCCAGTACTTTATGGCACTTCTGACAGATGATGTAATGGTGATGACCCCGTGTTGCAGAAACATATCCGGCGCTGCCATCCGCTTTATACACCATGCTGACAAGTCCAAGATTTGTCAGCAGACTGAGAGCCCTATAAACACTGACCATTCCGAGTTTGCAGCCTGTTTCCTTGAGCGCACGATATATTGCCAATGGCGCAAGCGGTTTTTCACTGTTTTCCAACAACTGCATCACCCGTCTGCGCGGTTCAGATAGGCGATATCCTGCTTGAGAAAGCGTTTTCTTAAGGTTTTTCATCGATTATTGAAAATATTTTTCATTATTGTTGCGTGCAATGGTATCTTAACCCGGTTTCTTTGTCAACCAATATCTACCGCATTGGGCTGAACATCAGGTTATTTGTACAGCGTAGCCACAATTGAAATACCACTAACCTCTGTTATAATCTCGGCTCGGGAAGATGAAACCCCATAAATACGAATTGGAGATACTATGGAAGAATTAATCGTAAATACGATACAAAATGATCGCGTTGTGAAGTTGCTCTACAGCCTGAGTGTCGATGGAGAAGAATTGGAAGCCAATGCACTTGAGTACTTGCACGGTCACAACAATATCATTGTAGGGCTTGAAAATGCATTAACCGGTTTGCAGCCGGGAGAGACCAAAGATATTCTGGTTACAGCTGATGAAGCTTATGGCGAATATGACCCACAGGCTGTTGTTAATGTGACCAGATCGTCATTCCCCCCTGATTTTGAAATTTTGCTGGGAGAACCCATGCGCCTGCGGGATGCACAGGGACATATCTTTTCAGGTGTGGCCACTGCGCTGACTGATGACAACGTGGAACTGGACCTGAACCACCCCCTTGCTGGCAAAGATCTTCTCTTCAATGTTACTGTCCTCAATATCCGCGAAGCATCGGAAATTGAATTGGAAGCAGGTATGGTCCAAAGCGCCTGTTCTTCTTGCGGTGATGGCGGCTGCGGTGATGGTTGCTGCTGCTAACCAACCCTGACCCAACAAAAACAGCGGCTGTCTGCAAACTGACAGCCGCTGTCTTTATTAACCTTACAGATTCAAACCCTGAGTGCTTGTTCTGCAATCTTTGCAATAACCTCAACAGCCTTCTCCATTGAACTGACCGGTACAAACTCGTAGCGTCCGTGCCCGTTATGACCACCGGTAAAGATATTGGGTGTAGGCAGTCCCATGTAGGAAAGCCGGCTGCCATCCGTTCCGCCGCGCACCGGTATCATCTTGGGTGTCAGGCCAAGTTCCGCAAATGCCGCTTTGGCAATATCCAGGATCTCCGGATGCGGTTCTATCATTTTTTTCATGTTGTTATACTGATCTTTTATTTCCAGGGTAAGAACCTCTTCCCCGTATTTTGCATTGATGTATCCCACGGCTTCTTGCATCAAGGCCTTCTTCTGGTTGAATTTTTCATCGTCATGGTCGCGGATGATGTAATCCAGTTGGGCAGAATCCACCGTACCGTTAAATTGGAAAAGGTGAAAGAAGCCTTCATAGTTTTCTGTAAATTCCGGACGTTCAAAAACTGGCAGCAGCTCATTAAACTCGATACCGACCAACAGCGCGTTCAGCATTTTGCCTTTGGCTTTCCCGGGGTGAATATTGCGCCCTTTCACAAACACCCGGGCGCCGGCAGCGTTGAAATTTTCATACTCCAGCTCGCCCACTTCCCCACCGTCAATAGTGTAAGCAAAATCTGCCCCAAAGGTTGGCACGTCAAAAAAGTCCACACCCGCGCCTACTTCCTCATCCGGAGTAAAAGCAACCCTGAGCTTTCCGTGGGGTATCTCCGGGTGGTTCAGCAGGTACTGCATGGCGGTCATGATCTCTGCGATGCCGGCCTTATCGTCTGCCCCAAGCAGTGTTTTCCCATCAGTAGTAACAAGTGTTTCGCCGATGTATTTCAGCAAATCCGGGAAACGCTCCACCGAAAGCACAATGTCATTTTCCGCATCTAAAACAATATCCGAACCATCGTAGGGACCTACAAGTTGTGGATTTACATTTGCCCCGCTCATATCCGGGCTGGTGTCCATGTGGGCAAGAAAACCGATTACCGGCGTTGGTTGATCTGCGTTAGCTGGCAGTGTTGCAGTCACATAACCATACTGGTCCAGGTTCACCTCCTGCATGCCGATCGATTCCAATTCCTGCACCAGCAGCCGTGCCAAATCCAGCTGTTTGGCAGTGCTCGGGTAGGTATCCGATTCCCGGGCAGACTCGGTGTCTATCCTGATATAGCGTAAAAATCTATCCAATACTTCAGACATTAGCATTCCTCCTGTTTGCCACAAATAATCCCGGCATTAGTAAATTTGCACACATTCTATCACGGGCAGCGATATTTACGCTCACTCGCAACCATTATCGATGTATCAAGCAGTACACTGATTGCTGTTTCGGGATACAATCATCACACAAACAAGTTGTAAAAATATGAGCCAAGCCACTAACGAACCCGCCGCTTCAGATCAGAAAACTCTGAATTTCAAGCCCCTGATCATTATTCTGGTATTTGCTGCTTTTATCTGGTTTATCAGGCAGCGTTTTCCGAGTTACCACTCCATCCCGCTTTCACTCGGAAGTTATACAACGGTTGAGGTGCTCGCAACCTATCCCCACGATCCCAATTCCTTTACACAGGGGTTGGTTTTTGCAGATGGGTTCCTTTATGAGAGCAGTGGGCTGTATGGCGAGTCAAAATTACGAAAGCTGGATCTTGAAAGCGGGCAGGTGCTCCTGGAACACGAATTGCCCGAAACTTATTTTGCTGAAGGATTAGCCTTTCTGAATTACAAACTCTACCAACTTACCTGGAAGGAAAACACCGGCTTCATTTATAACATTGTCGATTTTTCCCAAACCGATACATTCTCCTATGATACCGAAGGTTGGGGATTGACCACAGATGGTGTTGTGATGATTCTTTCAGATGGAACCGACACGCTGTACATCATGCATCCCCACACAATGGACGTAATTCGTACGCTGCAGGTAACCTGGAACGGAAACCCGGTGGATAAGATCAACGAATTGGAATACATCCGCGGGGAAATTTATGCCAATATTTGGTTCAGCGACATGATCTTGCGGATTGATCCGCAAACCGGTTTAGTATTAGGCCAGATTGACTGCAGCAGCCTGCGTTCAGGCAGTAACCCTGTTCCTGCAAGCGATGTGCTTAATGGCATTGCCTACGACAAGGTGAGTGACCGCCTTTTTATTACCGGCAAAAATTGGCCAGCGCTCTATGAAGTTGTTCTTATTCCCCAACCTGAAGGAAACATCCAGCCTTAAACCCGCCTTACACGCTGACGCAGAGCATCGAGCCGGGCTTCTTTTAACCCCGGTAGTGTATCCAACAGGTAATAAGGTCCAAAACCTTCCGCGCATAGTGAAGCCGTGATGTTACCGCACAGGGCAGCCTCCAGGGCGTTAAAATCCTTGCGGTAGGTCTGTAAAAAGGCGCCATCAAAAGCATCAAGCACACCTGTTGGATCAACCAACCGGGCAGGATACGCAGGCACAATCCACCTTTTTTGACCCAGTCGGTCGTACAGCCAAACAGCACCATCCAGGGTATGAATCAGTACATGTTCAGGACCATAACTTCCCAGGTGCTGAGCAATTTCCCAAAGATCGACGCTGCGCCCCTGAAACAGTCTGAGCGCATCGGCTTCTGTAGTCATGAAAGCGGTAAGGTCAGAGATAAGACTGCGAATTTCCTCCCAGAATATGGGGTCCATGTAGCAGGTTGTTGCCCGCATAGTTAATGTTTGAATCATGCCAGCCTTCAGCACAGAAGGCAGGATTTTGTGGGAAATAAAATCTATGGGGCAAATATGTCCAGCAGTGGCATCCCGGTAAAGATGCGGGATGTCACTCACGTGTGTAGAAAAAGGTGCATAATCCAATTTACTGCAATAACGCAAAGCAGTACCATCATAACCCAGCAGACCAGGGGGAAAAGGTATCTGACGTTCAGCAAAAAAGCTAAGTGGGCGGTCGTAACGTGGAGTGACAGCGTCTGTATAGGCTATAAACCGACGATCGTCTACAGATTCCTGAGACAGGGTGATTCCGCTTAGATCAAACCCAAGTTTTTCCAATTTTTGCAACCACTGCAATGGAAAGTCCGCATTGACCCGTGCAATCAAGCCTGCGGCTCCCCCCCACAAAGCATAGGCGGCAGCCGCATAAGGCAGGTTGCCGCCCAATACATTTAAACGTTCCTTCCCTTCAAGTGGAAGAAGGTAATCTCTCTGGAGTCTGCCCCCAAAAACGGCTCCCATAGGAGGGTTTGGGAGATTTGCCATCATGTCAGGGTTTGGATTCGGTCATTTCCAAGAGCTGCTTGTGGTAACTCTCCAGGTCGGCTGGCGGCTCAGGATATTGCATCTTCATATCCTTGAGTGTCTTGATCACAATTTTTGAAATCAACCAGTTGCGGTACCATTTCTTGTTACTGGGAATAATATACCAGGGTGCCCAATCAGTGCTGGTCTTGTTGAGCACATCTTCGTAGGCTTTCTGGTAATCGTCCCAGCGGGCGCGTTCGTCCAGATCGCCAGGATTGAACTTCCACTGCTTGGTCGGATCTTCCACGCGCGCCAAAAAACGTCCGGCTTGTTCTTTAAGATCGATGTTCAGGAAAAACTTTAGGATGGTTGTGCCCTCATCTGCCAGCATGTGTTCAAATTCATTCATGTGATGGTAACGTTTTGACCATACCGACTCGGGGACCAATTCATGAACTCTTACAACCAGGACGTCTTCATAGTGCGATCGATTGAAAATAACGATTTCGCCTTTTCCGGGTGTATGCTGATGAATCCGCCAGAGGTAATCATGAGAAAGTTCGATGGCAGTTGGAGTCTTGAATGAAGCGACCTTCACACCCTGGGGATTGACACCCTCAAACACATGCCGGATCACACCGTCCTTGCCCCCAGTATCCATCGCCTGGATAACTACAAGCAACCTGTTCTTACCTTCTGCATACAACTTTTCTTGCAGACCTTCCAACTCCTCGTTTAATTTAAGAAGCGCTTCTTTACCTTCTTTCTTTTTTCCGTCAAATAGGCTGGAATCATTGGGATCATAATCTTTCAGTTTTATTTTGCCTTTTGAGGGAACACGATATTTCTCGTCGTCCATCCTGGTCTCCTTTCAGAATTGGTCGGATTTGGATAATTATAAAGCCTTATTGGCACAAAGGACACAAAAGGCAAAAGAAACTCTGTGCGATTTCAACTGCTTTCTCCAATTTCCTGTCAGTTCCCTCCAAAAAAAACTGCCCCCTGCAAGGGAGCAGTCAAGTTGGTATCCTAACCCTGTTACTCTTCTTTTTGGTCGATGACTTTTACAGATTTTGGTTTAACTTCGATCCGTTTCGGCTGGGCTTCAGGTTTCTTAGGCAAGTGAACAGTCAGCGTACCATTCTCACTTTCGGCACTGATGTCGCCTTGTTCAACCAGACCAGGCATGGAGATGCTTCTACAGAAGGAACCAAAGCGGCGTTCACGCAGGTGATATTTACCTTCTTTTTCTTCAACGTTTTCTTCCGTCACCTCGCCCTTGATGGTAAGAGTGTTATTGTCATAAGTAATTTCGATCTGATCCGGTTCGAAGCCTGCCACATTGGCGCGGACCAGGTATTCTGTGTCTTTTTCGATTACATCCAAAGGGAAGCCTGAGGGCATAGTCTCCACTTCGTTGTCCCAGTCAAAAAAACGGTCAAGGTATCGGTTTAAATTCATCAAGTCACGTGGGTAAGGATATCGTCTGATTATATTTGCCATAGGTACCTCCAATTTAATATATTTTGTCCTATGCTTAACTTAATGCCCAAACATAAGAAAATCGTCAGCAAAAAATAAGAGACCCATTAATACCTCCCTATACAAAAAATAAACCTTAGAGTACACAGGATTGCGAGGCCTTGTAGATTGTGCTATACTACCTTCCGACAGTTGCCTGCCAATTGGCAGTTTTTGTCCGAAGTTTTATGAATGGCAATGCATTTCAAAAGAAAACAGCAGGATCAAAATCCCCCAGCGGCAGAAAGGCGGGATTTTTATTTATCTCTCCACAACAGAAAACAAAAAAATAACCGGTCAAAAAACCGGATAACATGAAGGAAAAATTATGAAATCAAAAACATTAAGAATTATCCCACTGGGTGGGCTTGGCGAAGTCGGGAAAAACATGACCGTATATGAATACGATGGGGAAATCCTCGTGGTGGATGCCGGCATGATGTTCCCGGATAACGACATGATTGGGATTGATTATATCATCCCGGATTTTGAGTACCTTAAAAATCATGCGGATAAGGTGCGCGGCATCGTCATCACCCATGGGCATGAAGATCACACTGGCGCCATCAGCCATTTATTGGAAAGTGTGGATGCCCCAATCTATGCCACCCCGCTTACCATGGGTTTGATTGGCAACAAACTTAACCGGCGCGGTTTTACCCGCCAGGTAAAAATGCAAACGATCAAAGCAGGAGAAACTGTGCAAATTGGGCCTTTTAAAGTGCACTTTTTCCATGTATGTCACTCAATCCCTGATGGTATTGGACTGGGAATCGAATCGCCTGCAGGTCTGGTCGTCCATACGGGAGATTACAAGTTCGACCATACTCCCGTAGACAACCTGCCAACGGATTATGCCAAACTTGCAGAGTTTGCCCAAAAGGGCGTGCTTGCGCTGCTTTCAGACTCCACCAATGCGGAACGTCCAGGCTGGACACCTTCCGAAAAAGTCATCGATGCAGCCTTTGACCAGGTTTTCCAAAAAGCCAAAGGCCGGATCATCGTAGCCACTTTTGCTTCTTTGATTTCGCGCATGCAGCAGGTCATTCAGGCAGCAGAACGCTTCCAACGGAAAGTTGCCTTTGTAGGCATGAGCATGACCGAAAACGTAAAGATTGCCAAAGAACTGGGGTACATCGATTTTGAAGAGGACGTGGTTGTACCGGTGGAAACCGCTCTGGCAATGCCCGATAACAAAGTAGTACTCATGGTAACTGGATCGCAGGGCGAACCTACATCCATCCTCGGCCGGCTGGCAAATGGCAGCAACAAACGCTTTGATATCAAAGCAGGCGATACTGTTGTGCTGTCATCCCACCCCATTCCGGGCAACGAAGAACTGGTCTACAGGGCAATCAACCGCCTTCTGGAACAGGATGCGGATGTGGTTTACGAAGCGGTAGCGCCTGTCCATGTCTCCGGACATGCCAGCCAGGAAGAAATAAAACTGATGCTGCACCTGACCCGACCACGCTATTTGATCCCTGTTCACGGGGAATTGCGCATGCTCAAACAGCACGCCAAACTGGGCATGGAAGTCGGTATGGACGAGAGACAGATCGCCATTGTGGAAAACGGCCGCGTTATAGAGTTTACACATGGCGAAATGAAGTTGGGTGAGCGCATCCCCGGTGGTTACGTCTTTGTGGACGGTACCGGGGTTGGTGATGTGGACCGCTCAATCATGCGCGAGAGAGAAGCGCTCAGTCAGGAAGGTGTTGTTCTCATCAATCTCAAATTGGATAAGAGCAACGGCAACCTGCGCGAATCGGAAATTATCAGCCGGGGGTTTATGGGTCAGGAAGAATCTGAAGAAATTTTTGTTGATTTGCGCAAACGTATTCAAAAGATAACAGCCCATTCCAACGGCAATCTGCAAAAAGATGTACTTAACCTGGCCAAATCCCGAATCTTTGATGAGACCAAACGGCGGCCAGTAGTATTTGTGAACATCACCAGAAGTTAAACATTCAGGCGCGCTATTTGCGCGCCTTTTTCTTTCTAACCAGATCCAATTTAGGCTGCAATTGCGCGGTCTTTATCCGCTGGCTAAAAAAGCAGGGGGCAACCGTAGAGTAAAATGGGTAAAATGGAATTTACACCACAGTTCTGAAACGAGGCTTATGTTCCAATCCACTTCATACCGCCACCCAAGTGAAATTTCCAGTCTGACCGTCACACTTCTGGTGGTTGCAGGCGTAGTTGTGCTTACAGCAATTCTGACCAGCTGTCTCAGCCTGCTGTTCATCCTGGTCATTCTGGGAATTGCATTGGTATCCAACCAGAGCATGCAGAAAAACTTGATGCAACACGCATTTCTGGTAAACCTGCAGCGCGCACCTGAACTGGCACAGGTTGTGGAAATATGCAAAAAGAAACTTCAGCCCGGACCAGTAGAGGTTTTTGTGGTACGCCGCAATATGGTCAATGCTTATACCTTTGGGCTTACCGATCCGAAATCTATCGTCATCTACGAGCCACTGCTCAAAATAATGAATGCACCCGAACTGGCTTTTGTGTTAGGTCACGAAATGGGACACGTTGCCTTAGGACATACCCTTTTGAACACAATTGTAGGCGGCTTAGCCGGCTCACCTTCTCCCTATGGTGTGGGCTACATCATGTACATGATCTTTCAACGCTGGTCGCGGGCTTGTGAATACTCATGCGACCGGGCAGGCTTGTTGGCTTGCGGCAACCTGGATTATGCCATCTCAGCATTGGTACGATTGGCAGCACCCAATATCAGAACAAAAGCAGAATTTGAACAGGCTTTAACTATGGTGGATGCGGAGGACGACCGCTTTGGCAACCTGGTGGGTGAGCTGTTCCAATCGCATCCCCTCATCATCAAACGAATCAATCAGCTCAGGCAATATGCTGCCAGCCAGGAATATCTGCAGCTGAAATCCGCTATGGACCAAAACCTGCATTCCTGAAAAATCCTGATCGCAAAGAACGGTGCGATCAGGACGGGATTGAAGTTTGCTTTTGTCTG
>CAYVWM010000054.1:0-13450 GCA_964455505.1 uncultured Anaerolineaceae bacterium | reverse complement strand
TCAATGGTGAGCATCATGACTGCAGCGCTGTACTGCTTGGCCAGCCCAAAGATCCTGCGCGGTTTGGCTTCGCCAGCCTCAAGGTTAGTGGAGTTGATCAGGCAGCGCCCAGGGGCGGTCTGCAGGGCGGCTTCCACCACATCCGGTTCGGTCGTATCAATAACCAGGGGAACCGGCACTTCCAGCGAAAGCCTTTTCACCAGTTTGCGCATCATCTCTGCTTCGTCGGTGCGCTCGGTCACTGCCACGCTTACATCCAAGCCGTGTGCGCCGTTTTCCACCTGGTCGCGGGCTATCTGCAGCATGCTGTCAAAATCCTCCGCCAGCAACAACCGTTTGAAGGCGCGCGACCCTTGGGCGTTCAACCGTTCTCCCACCAAAAAGGGCACCGGTTCCTGTTCAATCGCCACCGCTGTCACCGGCGAGGCAAGTTCAGCCACAACCGTCTTAGGCACAACCGCCGGTTCGATATCTTTAACCTTATCAGCCAGGCTGCGTATATGGGCTGGGGTCGTCCCGCAGCAACCCCCAACCACCCGCACGCCGTATTTTTGCACGTATTCCGCCAGGAGTTCAGCAAAAGGTTCGGCTTGCATGGGATACACCGCTTCGCCGTTGACGTTCATCGGCAGGCCGGCATTGGGAATACACGAAACAGGCAGAGGGCAGTGCTCGCCCAGGTATGCCATCGAACCGCGCATGTGTTCCGGCCCGGTGGAACAATTCAACCCGACCACGTCCACCCCCATCCCAGCCAGGATAGCCAGGGCAGCCGAAATTTCCGTGCCCAACAGCATTTTGCCGTTGACGTCCAGGGTAACCTGCGCCTGGATAGGCAGGGCAACACCCTCATCCGCAAAGGCCTGTTGGATGCCTGCAATGGCAGCCTTGACCTCAAGGATATCCTGCTGGGTTTCGAGCAGCAGCAAGTCCGCTCCGCCCTGTATCAACCCCGAGGCCTGCTCCCGGAACACATCCGCAAGTTCTTTGTAGCTGATGTCTGACATCTCGGGGTCATTGGTGGAGATCAGTTTGCCTGAAGGGCCGATGGAACCCGCCACAAAGCGCGGCTTTTGGGGTGTGCTGAAGGAATCGGCCGCCGAACGCGCCAATTGGGTTGCAGCGCGGTTCAATTCCACGGTCCGTTCAGCCATGCCGTAGTCCGCCAGGGTCAGGCGGTTGGCACGGAAGGTGTCGGTCTCGATCACGTCTGCGCCTGCTTCCAGAAACGAACGGTGCACACTGGCCACGCTTTCGGGCGAACTAAGCACCAGGCAGTCGTTGCAGCCTACCAGGTCCTTGCCGCCGAAATCAGCGTCGGTCAGATTCATCGTCTGCAGGCTTGTGCCCATCGCCCCGTCAAAAATGAGTACGCGCTCTTTAAGCGCATCCAGGTAAGCAGTTTTCTTTATCGTGCTCTGAGTTAATTCCATGGTCACCTCACCGATGTATTATAAGCAATAAGCGCAAAATTATCGCAATCCCCCCCTACAATATTCATGCGGTCAGTCTGCATTAGCAAGGCAATTAACCAAAGAAGCTTATATAATCTATTGTCCTGCCCCAGGCGCGGGGGTATACTCCAGCCATCGTTTCCAAACTTTTCAATGGAGTAACTATGTCGCCCACATCCTATGTTTTGATTGTTCTTGCAGCATTCCTGCTGCTCTTTTTGCTTTCCGGCATCCGTTTTATCCCTAACAACCGCATCGGTATAGTCGAAAAACGATTCGGCAGACGGTCCATTAAGGCGGGTTTCATCGCCCTGAATGGCGAAGCCGGTTATCAGCCCAATGTCTTGCGAGGTGGTTTGCATTACCTCATGCCCATTCAGTACCGCGTTCATATTGCCCCGTTGGTGACCATCGCCCAGGGCAAGATTGGCTATGTTTTCGCCCGCGACGGAGAACCGCTGAGCGCCATGCAGGTGCTCGCTTCCAATATTACGGCCAACGATTTTCAAAATGTTGTCCACTTCCTGACCAACGGAGGCCAGCGCGGACCGCAGCGCCAGATCTTGCGCGAAGGCACCTACGCCATCAACCTGGCCCAGTTTGTTGTAATTACTGAGGAGCGCGTCTATTATCTTGCCTTGAGCCGCGACGATCAGGCGGTCATCGAAAACATGACCACGGTCATCGCCAGCCGCAAAGGCTTTTCCCCGGTCGTTATTAAAGACCAGGATGACCTGATCGGTATTGTCACCGTACACGATGGCCCTTCCCTGCCTTCCGGCGAAATTATTGCCCCGATCGTAGGGCAGGACCCCGATGATTCACCGACCTACCACAACAATTTTCAGATGCCGGACCGTTTCATTGTGGCAAAAGGTTTGCGCGGACGCCAATTGCAGGTCCTGGTTGAAGGAACCTACTACCTCAACCGGCTATTTTCCACCGTCGAATTGATCCCAAAAACCATCGTGGAAGTCGGTTTTGTCGGCGTGGTGGTGTCTTACACCGGCGCAAAAAGCGAAGACCTTTCCGGAACGGATTACCGCCACGGCGAACTGGTCAGCAGAGGCAGCCGCGGGGTATGGAGCGATCCGCTCCTGCCCGGCAAGTATGCCTTTAATACCTACGCCGGCAAAGTGGTGATGGTGCCCACAACCAATATCATTCTTAAGTGGATCAAGTCTGAAGTCGGATCACACAATCTTGATGAGAACCTTTCGGAAGTCTCCCTGATCACCCGGGATGCCTTCGAACCCTCGCTGCCGCTTTCGGTGGTGATCCACATTGACTATCAGAAGGCCCCGCTGGTGGTCCAGCGCTTTGGGGACGTGAAAAAGTTGGTGGAGCAAACCCTTGACCCGATGGTTTCAGCCTACTTCAAGAATATCGGCCAAACCCGCACCCTGATCGAATTGATCCATGAAAGGAATGAAATTCAGCGCATCTCCAGTCAGGAAATGAAAGATAAATTCTTGCATTACAACCTGGAATTGGAAGAGGTGCTGATTGGCACACCAACCACATCCGGAGAGGATAAAAATATGGAGGTCATCCTCAACCAGCTGCGCTCGCGCCAGATTGCTGTGGAACAGATAGAAACCTTCCAACGCCAGCAATTGGCAGCAGCCAAAGAGAGGGAACTGCGCGAAGCGCAAGCCAGGGCCGAGCAGCAGCGCAACATTACTGAATCCGAGGTCAGCATAACCGTGCAATCCAACCAGGGTAAGGCAGACTATGCCCGTGCTATTCAGCAGGCCGCTCAAATCCGGGCGCTGGCCGAAGCCGAAGCCGAAAAAATTGCCCGAATGGGTATTGCCCAGGCCATCGCCACCGAAGAACAGGTGGCTGCCTACGGCGGACCAAAATACCAGGTTACCCAGCAGGTGATGAACCGCTTCGCCGAAGCTGTCCAGCAGTCCCGTGTGGATGTTGTGCCCAGAGTGGTGGTTGGCGGCGGGCAGGAGAATGGTGCTGCCGGCAGCAGTATCATGGAAGGTCTGCTCACCCTGCTTCTTTCTGAGAAACTAAACCTGACGACTGATTTGGAATCCCCAAAGGAAGCCAACGGCAGTGCAGAACAGCTGCGCCGCGAGATCCTGGCAGGCCTCAAAGAAAAAAAGGAAACACCGGAGAGCCAGGGTTAACCTGCAAAAGCACGCCCTAAAGCCTAAAAAGAATCCAACAGGCTGCCGAATTTCGGCAGCCTGTTTGTGTTTGTCTGTAATAAGTATCAGGAAATTGGCGGGGTTTTTAAACGCCTGATCATCCGAACCCCGCTGAGAGCAAGCCAAATAAGCGCCAGCCAAAACAAACCCAGCAAAAATAACACCAGGGTGGTTTCCCAACCGCCCACTGCAGTCTCTCCATGGGCGAGCCCGGTCAGCATGGCGGCGCCCTGCATGCCAACCAATAAAGTAACTGCTGCGCCAAGCGCAACGGCAATCCATTTCCACGGTTGTTTCGCCCGCAAAGCAGCCCACTGCAGCAGCCCGCCGCCAACAATGGAGAATACAAACAGTTCTGCTGGCATCAGGTAATCAAAGTGAAACTCCCTGTATACAATCAGTACAATCAGCGTCAGAATAACCGGCGCCGCCAGCGGGAACCATGCCAGCACCGTTCCCACCCAGGCCATCATTTTGGTAATGTTTTCGTTTTTCATCCGCTATTCCTTTCCGTCGGGAGTTCATGTACTATTATAACCTTTTGGACCCGCCAGGACCTCTCATCCAAGCGTTTTCACGCAGCCAAATAGCCATTAACTGCTCCATTCGGCTTGACTCAGCCGCCTATCCCGTTTAGAATTACAGGTCGCCGGAAATCCGTCCGGTAAATACACAGGGCGAGGGTAACCTGAAGGCAGGTGAGAGGCGCTCTAAAGGAAGCGAAAATGGCAAAAGAAGAAATTATTATCAACGCAGAAAAACGAACTGTAACAGGCAAAAAGGTCGGCGCACTCCGGCGGGCTGGTTATCTGCCCGGCGTGATCTACGGCCGCCACCTCGAAGCCTTCCCCATCCAGATGGATGCCCACGATGCTGCCCTTACTTTGGGCAAACTGACTTCATCCAGCCTGGTCACCATCAAAGTTGGCGATGAGACCCACACCACCATCGTCCGCGACCGCCAGAAAGATGTTATCTACGGCACCTTGCTGCATGTCGATTTCCTGGCGCTTTCCCTGACCGAGACCCTCCGCACTTCTGTCAGCCTTGAGCTGATCGGCGAAGCACCCGTTTCCGAGATGGGAGACACGGTCATCAACCAGATCCTGAACGAACTCGAAATTGAATGTCTTCCCAAAGACCTTCCCGCCCGCATTGAAGTGGACCTGAGCAAACTCGAAACAATCGAAGACCTTATCACGGTCGCCGACCTGGTCATTCCAGAAGGCGTCACGGTATTAACCGACCCAACCGAAACAGTCGTGACTGTCGGCTATGTTGCCCAGGAAGCAGAAGAAGCAGAAGAAGAGTTCGAAGCGATTGAAGAACCTGAGGTTCTGGAAAAAGGCAAGAAGGAAGAGGAAGAAGAGTAATCCTCACTCTTTGCGCTCATTACAACCAACAAAAAACTGCCATTTTTTGGCAGTTTTTTATTGCAGCAGGTGCAGGAACTGGTGGGTCATATGGGCCGTGGCGCCCCAGATTTTTTCCCCGTCAAATAATTGGTAATAGGAAATCTCAAACGTCTTGCCCTCGGCAATCATAGTGCTGGTATAAAAATTCGCCTGATTCGCCAGCCAGGCCAGCGGCACGCTGAACACCCGGGCGACCTCCGTTGCAAACACATGCAGGTCATACGGCCAGGGGATCATCCCAACCACCGGAGTGACCAGGTAATGTGAAATCAAACCTAATGCGGGTAATTTGCCCAAAACCTGGACGTGTTCCGGTCTTACCCCGATCTCTTCCCAGGTTTCGCGCAGGGCGGTCGACTCAAGGTCGTCATCGCCAACTTCCCAGCCTCCCCCCGGAAAAGCAACCTGCCCTCTGTGATTGATCAGGTTGTCGCTGCGCCGGGTGTAAAGCAGATGCCATTGCCCTGCAGAAAACAAAAGCGGCATCAGCACGGCTGCCGGCCTTAAAGATGAACTGTCCAGGTTGTTTTCCTGGAGCAATTCCCATTTCGGGGTAGGGTCCAGACGGGCAATGCGTTCTGCCAGGTCTGCGGGCAACTGTTCAAACGGACTCATGCCCCCTCCACCTCCGCTGAAAGAACCGACTCCGCTTCTGCAGTCACCGATCGCCCAAAAATCAGGTAGCCGGTATGCGCCACCATCCGGTCGGTTGGGCGCAAACGCTCCCAGTCGGTTTTAAAGTAGCGCAGCAAAATCTCGCATACTTCGATGAACACAAAGGCGTTTTGCTTGAGCGCCTGCAGGCACTTGCTCACCTGGTTCACGGTGGGCACAAGAATGCCCAGGTACCCGCCCCCCTTCAGGCTCTGCTTCACCTGACCAATATAATCGTAAGGATTTGGCAGGTCTAAAAAGGCAGCATCAATATCGCGTTCGGAAAAACCTTCTTCAGCCTCACCCAGTTTGAATTCCACTCGGTCCGCAAATCCCAACTTGGTCAGGTTATTGATCGCCAGTTTCTGCACGTCCGGTTTGCGTTCATAAGAAAATACTTTGCCCTGCTCGCCCACCATGTAGGCAAAAGCAGTGGTAAGACCGCCCGAGCCGGTGCCGGCTTCCAGCACGCGCCTGCCCGGTCCCACGCCCATCACCAACAAAATGTACCCGATATCCTTGGGATACATGATCTGGGTAGTGCGCTTGGTTTCGCGAATCAGGTCAGCCAGACCCGGCTGAAACAGGTAAAAAGGGTTGCCCTGGTGCGAGGTCAGGCAAGTTCCCCAGGGCTGCCCGATGATATCATCGTGGCGGATCACCCCGCGGTGCGTCTGCAGCACCTGCCCGCCAGCCAGGCGCAGGATGTGGCTCTTGTAGCCGCTCCCCTGCAGTTGGACCAGGTCGCCTTCCTGTGCGTTTTCCGTCATCCTTGCTTTCCGGATGGCAAATTAATCAGGGTCACCCAATGACCCAAAAACAGCAGAATGATACTCCCCAAAATGCCGCCCCCCAGGTTTACGTGCCCAACCTGCAAAAAATTGACGTCCATGGCGCTGAATGCCAGGTTTCCCAGCCAAAAACCAAGGCAGCTGAAAAACAGGTACGCCACCAGTTTCCAGAACCCCCCATCCCGCCAAAGATGAAACAGTGCCCCCAATAAAATGGCAACAATCCATCCAAACAGTGTTGAGGTAATATTCATAGTCTTCCTTAATCATCAAACTCGCCGGCCGTAGTCCTGACGATTTCTGCGCTTCCCAGGCACAGATCACCGTCATAGATGACCAAACGCTGACCGGCTGTAATATCCCTTAGAGGGTTTTCAAACCTGACAATCATATCATTATTTGGCAAAAGCTGGCAAGACGCAGGGGCGGGTTTGGCCCCGGACCGGATTTTGACCTGGTATTCCCTGCCCAGGTCCGGCGCTTCTCCGCTCGTCCAGACCACGTCCGTCCCCAGCAGGCGGTCCGCTCCCAGCTCCCGCTTACGGCCTACCACCAGCCGGTTCGCTTGCAGGTCTTTTGCCAGCACATACAAAGGTTCCTCAGCCGCCACCCGGATATCCTTGCGCTGCCCGATGGTATACAGTCCCAAACCGCGGTGCCTGCCCAACAGCTTGCCCTCCCGGTCCTCGATTGGTCCGGGTTCCAGCAGTTGCGGCGCAAACTCCGCAAAAAACTGCGCCTGGTCTGCCCTGCCCAAAAAGCACAGGTCCTGGCTCTCGCCGCTGCGCTCCTGCGCCAGTCCGGCGGCTGCAAGCATCTGGCGCACTTCCGCCTTGGTCACCTCGCCCAGGGGCAGCAGCATGCGCGCCAAGGCCGCCTGCCCCAGGCTGCTGAGAAAGTAAGATTGGTCTTTGGCAAGGTCTTTGGCTTTCCAGAGCTGCACTTTGCCGTCCTGCTGGCGCACCAGGCGGGCATAGTGCCCGGATGCCAGCCGGTTAGCGCCCATCTGCAGCACATCCTCCAGCAGAGCGCCCCACTTGATCAGCCGGTTGCAGCGGATGCAGGGGTTGGGCGTTTTGCCCTGCCCTAACTGTTGCAGGTAGTCCGCCACCACCTCCGACCTAAAACGTTCGCGGTAGTCCAGCACCTCCAGCCCGATGCCCAGCGCGTTTGCAGCCCTTTGGGCGCGCGCCAAGCCCTCGTCAGCCGAATCCGCATGCGCCCACAAGCGCATATGCACCCCGCGCACCGCAAGCCCTTGCTGTATCAGCAGCAGGGCGGCAGCGCTGCTGTCTACCCCGCCGCTCATCGCCACGAAAACCGGCCGGCCTGTTTTTACTTCCATACCTTTCATTTTACCGTAAGCAGGTCCAATATCTGGGTATAATCACTATTCGAAAGGACTGCTATGTTTTGGGATACCCACTGCCATCTTGATTTTGACGTTTTTGACCCTGACCGCAGCGAAGTCATCCGCCGCGCGCAGGATGCCGATGTGCGCGCCATCCTCAACCCCGCCATCGACCTGCAAACCTCCGAAAAGGTCATCGCCCTCGCCCATGCCCACCCCGGCACAGTTTACGCCATGGTCGGTTTCCACCCCAACCACATCAGCGGTCCCCTATCCGAAGGCATCGCCCGCCTGGAAGCCCTGGCTGCGGACCCCACCGTCGTCGCCATCGGCGAGATCGGGCTGGACTACTACCGCGACTATGTCACCCCCACCGACCAGCGCGCCTTTTTCCTCGCCCAGCTCGAATTGGCCCAGCGCCTGAACAAGCCGGTGGCCATCCACAACCGCGACGCTTCGCACGACATTCTCCCCATCCTCAGCGATTGGGTGCGCGGACTGCCCTCCCAAAGCCCCCTGCGCCAACACCCGGGCGATATGCACGCCTACGACGGCGGCACCGACCAGGCCCTGCAGCTGGCTGAACTCAACTTCGTCTTTGGCATCGGCGGACCGGTCACCTACAAAAACGCCGCCGAGAAACGGGAAGTGGTGCGCGGACTGCCCCTCGAAAAAATCATCCTCGAAACGGATGCGCCCTTCCTGACCCCCCATCCGCACCGCGGCAAACGCAACGAGCCCGCCTACATCCCGCTGATTGCAGCCGAGATCGGCGAGCTCCATCAAAAAAGCCGCCAGGAAATCGGGGAGATCACCACCGCCACTGCAGCAGCGCTGTTCTCCCTTCAACTTCCGGGCAGCTCAGGAAACGCTTAAGCGCTATTCCTCTTTCTTGGTTTTTCCCTTCCTTTCATACTCAGGCACAAAGGTCTGCGTATCCATTGGCGGACGCACATAGCCCTTATCGTCCTGCCGGGGCGGCAGTGAGATCGGTTCCGGCGTCAGGTCCTCATAAGGGATCATGCTCAGCAGGTGGCTGATGCAGTTGAGCCGGGCTTGCTTCTTGTCATCCGAGTTCACCACCCACCAGGGCGACTGCTTGGTGTCGGTGTAGCGGAACATCTCGTCTTTGGCTTTGGAGTAGTCCACCCACTTGGATCGGGATGCCAGGTCCATCGGGCTCAGCTTCCAGCGCCGGGTGATGTCGTTGATGCGCGCCTGGAAACGGTGTTCCTGCTCTTCGTTGCTCACCGAGAACCAATACTTGACCAGGATGATGCCAGACCGGATGAGCATGTTTTCGAATTCCGGCACGGACCGGAAAAACTCGCGCACTTCCTGTTCGGTGCAGAAGCCCATCACGCGCTCCACGCCCGCCCGGTTGTACCAGGATCGGTCGAACAGGATCATCTCGCCGGCAGCCGGCAGATGCGGCACGTAGCGTTGGAAGTACCACTGCGTTTTTTCTCTTTCGGTGGGGGTTGCCAGGGCAACCACCTTTACAATGCGGGGATTCAGGGTTTCAGTGATGCGTTTGATCGTGCCCCCCTTGCCGGCCGCATCCCGGCCTTCAAACAAAACCACCACCTTCAGCCCCTTTTCCTTGATCCAACCCTGCATCTTCACCAGCTCAACCTGCAGTTTCTGCAGTTCGGCTTCGTATTCCTTGGTGCTCATGCTGGGTTTACTTTTCTTGTCGGATTTTTCTATTGGTTTTTCAATGGCTTCCATTGCGGAAGGCGCTTCAGGTTTTGGGGGTTTTTCTACTTTTTTGGGTTTGACACCCTTCTTGGGTGTTTCGGACTTGTCGCTTGTTTTTGCCATAATTGCCTCCCGGGTGAGAATGAACGGTGAGATGAAAAAGGTCAACGGTCCTGATTGTTTTATTATACCCAAAATTTTACGGAAATAATCCTAATATTTCCGGCTAATGCTCGAGTCCAAATGATACCAAGAAGGCAGCATTCAACCTCCACCTGCTGCCTTTACCCCCAAAAGCGATTTTCCAGCCCGATTTTCCTTTAGACCAGCCCAAAATACTTTTCAAAGAACTGCATCAGCTTGGCAATGACGCCTTCTTTCTTGACATCCCGGTTGCTGTCCCCAAAACGCGACATCGCCGGCAAAATCTTGTCAAAAGCCACGCCGTTGGTGTTCAGCGTTCCGTCCCTGAAAGCATTCTTAATATATTTTTGCGTTTCCGCAGTCTTCAAACTTTCGGTTTCAATAAGCGCGTTCAGGTCTATCTCCTTCTGCTCGCGCACAAAACGCTGCCAATCCTCTTCCACCTGCGTTTCGGCATTCACCGTACGGATAAAGGCCTCGATCAGTTCTTTCTTGCTGCGCAGCGCAATGCTGGCATTCACCGCCTTGTCAATCGAAACCAGAATGCTTTTGTCCTCGCAGTGGGAAGCGTGGTATTTCGCCACCAGCATCAGGATGTAATCGATGTTGATTTCAACCTGCCGGATAAGTTCAATCTCGAACACAAGATCGTCGTTGATGTTTTCTTTTTCCTCTTCGCCTTTTGGCCGCAGCTTCTGATACAGGTCAATATACACGCTCTGGTAGTCCTGAAAGTCGCGTTCGGTCAGGATTTCATTCCCAGCAAAGTCGTCGAAGGCCGTCAGGATGTTCTTGAGCCGCAAAATAGCGCCGTACAGGCGGATAAAATCCTTTTCGTTCTGATCCCCGATGATCGCCTGCCCCAACGGAAATTCTTGCCCTATCTGCGCGATCAACTCCACATACCCGGGCTGATGTTTGCCGTCCGCATCGTAGCCGTTGTAGTAATCCGCATACGATTTCAACAGCACCACCCCGCCGGCTTCCTTATCCCCAAACAGGGCGATCGATTCATCGGTTGCCTTTTGCAGGTCGCGGAAACAAACGATATTTCCGTAGGTTTTAACCGAATTCAAAATCCGGTTGGTGCGCGAAAAAGCCTGCAGCAGTCCGTGCAGGCGCAAATTCTTGTCCACCCAGAGTGTGTTGAGCGTGGTGGCGTCAAATCCGGTCATGAACATGTTGACCACGATCAGCAAATCCACTTCACGGCTTTTCACGCGCGCTGATAGGTCGCGGTAATAGTTCTCAAAGCGGTCCGACGATGTATCAAAGGTAGTATTGAAAACCGCATTGTAATCCCCGATGGCGTCCTCCAGGAAGTCCCTGGAGCTTTTGTCCAGGCTGTCCACGTCAAAACTTTCATCGGGTAAAATGTCTTCCTGGTCGTCCTCGTTGGGGCTGAAGCTGAAAATGGTCGCCACCGTCAGCTTGGAGCTGCGTTCCGCCAGCTGCTTCTTAAATTCGCTGTAATACAGTTTGGCCGTCTGGATGGAACTGACCGCAAACAGGGAATTAAAGCCCGACACGCGCTGCCCCTGCAGGGAATACGTGCTGCCGCGCTTGGTTTTCTGGTCAAAATGGTCCAGGATATACCCGACCACCTCCCGGATGCGTTCCGGGGCGTTCATGGCTTTCTCAATGTCGATCCCCCTCACCTGTGCGTCGATAATCCTGTCCTTTTCTTTAATCGTATTGACGTAATCAATCCGGAAGGGCAGCACGTTGCCGTCGTTGATCGCATCCACGATGGTGTAGGTGTGCAGTTTATCGCCAAAAGCCTGTTCGGTGGTGCGCATGGTCGGGTTGCCGCCGCTGACCGCATTGACCGCAAAGATGGGCGTGCCGGTAAACCCGAACAGGTGGTAGTGTTTGAAAGCTTTGGTGATCTGGCGGTGCATTTCCCCAAACTGGCTGCGGTGGCACTCGTCAAAGATGATAACCACATGCTGCTTGTAGATCGGGTGCGTCCGGTTGCGGCTCACAAATATGTCCAGCTTTTGGATGGTGGTGATGATGATGTGCACATCGGGGTTTTCCAGCTGCCGCTGCAAAATGCGGGTGGATGTGTTGCCGTTGGCGGCGCCTTTTTCAAAGCGGTCGTATTCTTTCACGGTCTGGTGGTCCAGGTCTTTGCGGTCCACCACAAAGACCACCTTGTCAATGCCCTCCAGGGCGGTAGCCAGTTGGGCGGTCTTGAAAGATGTCAGGGTCTTGCCGCTGCCGGTGGTGTGCCAGATGTACCCGCCGGCTTTCAGGCTGCCGGTCTGCTTGTAGTTGCTGGAAAGCGCAATGCGGTTGATGATCTGCTCGGTGGCGGCAATCTGGTAAGGGCGCATCACCAGCAGTTCGTCGCTGGCGGTAAACACGCAGTAGCGCGTCAACACGTTTAGCAGGGTGTGGCGCGCCAGAAAGGTGTGGGTAAAATCCACCAGGTCGGGGATGGCTTTGTTGCTGCCGTCCGCCCAAAACGATGTGATCTCAAAGCTGTGGCTGCCTTTACGCCCGCCGCTGCGCCCGCCTTCGGCTGTTTCTTTCACGTGGCTGCTGCGGGTGGTGTTGGAATAATACTTGGTGTGCGTGCCGTTGGAGATCACAAAAATTTGCACATACTCAAACAGCCCGTCCGCCGCCCAAAAGCTCTCGCGCTGGTAGCGCCGAATCTGGTTGAAGGCTTCGCGGATGGCCACCCCGCGCCGTTTCAGTTCGATGTGCACCAGCGGCAGACCGTTCACCAATAGGGTCACGTCGTAGCGCGAAGCGTGCGCTCCGCCGGCTTCCTCGTACTGGTTGATCACCTGCAAGGCGTTGTTGTGGATGTTCTTTTTGTCGATCAGCTGGATGTTCTTGGTGCTGCCGTCGTCGCGCTTCAGGATTTGCACATGGTCGCTCTGGATGCGGCGGGTCTTTTCCACGATGCCTTCGTTGGCGCCGGCGATGCATTCCTTGTAGAAGCGCGCCCACTCCTCATCCGAAAAGGGGTAAGCATTCAGCCTTTCCAGCTGTCTGCGCAGGTTGGCGGTAAGAGCTTCTGCGTTGGAGATGCGGATGTATTCATAGCCCTGGTCTTGCAGGCGCTGGATAAGGTCCTGTTCCATGGCCGCTTCGCTCTGGTAGTCTGTGGCGCGGTAGGGGCTGGGGGTGTATTCCGCCACCACGGTGCTGTCTTTGCTCGCGGCAACGACATTGTAATGGGTCATGCTTTGGCCTCCCTGAAGGTTAAGAGTTTGTCGCGGTAGTAGGCGTATTGCTTTTGGCGCGCGGCAATTTCAGCCGGCAGGCCGCTGGTTAGGTCAGTTGTGAGCGTGTTGAATTGGTCCAGGATGCGCACGATCTCCTCCTGCACCTCCAGCGGCGGGAGCGGTATTTGAAATTTAGAGTATTTTTCAATCCATTGCCTTGAATGATCAACTATTACGTAATTTATTGACTTCATCGCATAATAAAGATAACGAAACAAGGAAATTGAATTATCTCGATTTGTGATAATTTTCATGGCAGACGATTTGACCTTAAATCGAAAATCTACCCAATGGAATGATGTTGTAAAATCATCAAAAATAATCACTGGCTTTTCTAATGAACCTTCGTAGATACCTGTCTCCTCATTCGTATAACCCAAGATAAATGATTGACCAGCAGTCAACACTGGAGTAGTAAAGTCATCATCATAATTTGTACTACTCACAATATATTTTGTAGGTTGCTCATAGTCTAATACCTCATTTAGCATTACAAACTCCACCCCATCCGGGCAGAGTTGTGCGAGAAGACG
>CAYVWM010000053.1:0-13618 GCA_964455505.1 uncultured Anaerolineaceae bacterium | reverse complement strand
TACAATGGCATATTATACCAATGTTCTTTCATTTAGCTTTTTCAGTAGCAGGTTTGGGGTATGACCTTTACCTCAAGGGTGGAATTAATTATTGAGAGAAATTGAAGCACCTAAGTAAATTAAAAACAGGTTTTTTAATGGTTGGAAAAAATTAACAAAATCGGTACTGTTGCTTGTATCTTAAAAACCTACAACTGTTTTATTCAGATTGCGTTCGACCGATTATAATCGCGGTATGTCTGGTATCCTGGTTGTTGAAGATGATAAGAATCTCCGTGAAGGTTTGGTGTATGCCTTGCGTAAACAGGATTACGAAGTGCATACAGCCGAAGACGGTTATTCAGCCCTTGAAGTAGCCCGTGAAGTAAATCCTGATCTAATTTTGCTGGATGTCTTGCTTCCAAACATGGATGGTTTTCAGGTTTGCAAGACTCTGAGAACAGAGATGAATTGTCCCATCCTTATGGTGACTGCAAAATCTGATGAAATTGACCGGGTTCTTGGTTTGGAAATCGGTGCCGATGACTACATTGTGAAACCGTTTTCGATGCGAGAATTGTTGGCGCGGGTAAAGGCACATCTACGCCATGAACGCTTGATCTTGAACAATCAAGTAGAGAGTGGAAAAGATTCCAGCACTTCAAAAATTATGACATTTGGAAATCTTACAATTGACACGTCGCGTCAGGAAGTCTTCCTGAATGGCCTTTCGGTAAATCTTAAACCTAAAGAGTATCAATTACTGGTTTACATGGCGCAGCACACCGAAACCGTCCTGACCCGTGAGCAAATCCTGCAGGATGTTTGGGGATGGCAATTTTTTAAGGATACCCACACGGTGGATATGCACGTGCACGGCCTGCGTGAAGTTCTGGAAAAAGACCCAAAAAATCCTACCCGAATTGTCACGGTTCAAAGAGCTGGTTATCGCTTCGAGGGGTCATAATGCTGCGTTCAATCCGTTCACGGGTTGCATTGCCTTTAGTGAGTCTAATCCTGCTGGTAATTTTTGTTTTAGGACTCTCGGTTACTCGTTATATCAAGCGTATATATCTGACGAACCTTGAGGAAAACATGCAATCCCAGGCGCTTGTTTTGGCGGACTGGCTTGGCAGGGATGAAGCAATTAATGGTCCTGAATATGGTGAAGCTGTAGGCCGATGGAGCCAAATTCTGGACATGCGCTTGAGTTTAGTAGCAGTAGACGGTACTGTGCTGGCTGACTCGCATGAAGACCCTGCCCTTATGAATGATCATAGCAACCGTCCTGAGATTATCAAGGCAATTGATGAGGGATATGGTACCAGCACACGATACAGCGGCACGCTGCAATATGAAATGTTGTACGTTGCGGTACCAATTCTGGAGAATAATCAAATATGGGGGGTCATTCGTCTGGCCAGATCCCTGGACCAGGTGGAAAAACAGGTTATTGATCTGCAACGGGTCTGGTTGATGGTGGCACTGCTTGTGAGTGGTGCGGCGATACTGGTAGCTGGTTTTGTTTCTTTCCAAATCACTAAACCTATCAAGCTGCTTACAGAAAAAGTTGTTGAACTAACCCCATTGGAAAGCGATGCTGGGTTCCCCCCATCCATTCGCAGGAATGAATTGGATCTCCTGTCTGCCAGTTTTACCAAGATGGCAGAGAGTGTCCAGGAAAAAATTACAGCCCTCGAAGCGGAGAAAAGTAAGCTCGCCACTATTCTTCAGGACTTGCATGATGGTGTCATTATTGTGAATCAGGACGGGACAGTGGATTTGATGAATCGGGCTGCCAAAGAAATGTTTGGTACAGACCTGACAGCACTGGAGGGGATCCCCCTTGTAGAAGCTACACGGGTTCATCAGCCTGTGGAATTGTGGCAGCAGTGCAAACTGAGCTGCGAGGTACAGGTTGCCCAGTTCGAAGTTGTAAAAACAAGGCTCTTTCTTCAGGGAATGGCTGCAGCTTGCAACCCATCATTGCCAGAAAAGTGCCTGCTGATATTTCAAGATATTACAAAACAACGCAATCTTGAAGTTATGCGCAGAGAGTTTGTAAGCAATGTTTCGCATAAACTCAGGAATCCTCTCGCAGTTATAAAGCTGCTTGTTGAGAACCTTCAGAACGGTGCATTGGAAGACCGAGCTGTTGCAGATGGCTTTTTGGAGAAAATTCAGGAAGAAGTTGATAGCTTGAGCATCATGGTCCAGGAGTTGCTTGAACTTTCACGGACTGAATCTGGTAAAGTTTCACTTTCGCGCACACCAACGAGTCCTTTGAGTTTGATTAATGCTGCAGCGGGCAGGTTGATTCTCCAGGCAGAACGAGCAGGTATAACGATTGAGGTTGATTGCTCTGACGCATTACCTCAGGTGTTTGTAGACCCAGCTCGCACTGAACAAGTGCTGGTCAATCTCATCCATAATGCTATAAAGTTCAGTCCTTCGGGATCGCGTGTTGTCGTAAGTGCAGAACAAGATGGGGATTTTGTTGCATTTACTGTACAGGATTTTGGCATTGGGATCGCTGAGCGTGATTTGCCGCATATTTTTGAACGCTTTTATAAGGCTGATCAATCCCGAAGCAGCAGCGGAACGGGAATTGGATTATCTATTGCCAAACACCTGATCGAAGCCCATGGGGGTTCCATCAATGCAACCAGCCACATTGGCAAAGGCAGCACTTTTATTTTTAAACTCCCCGTTGTTAATCTCTAACTAACAAAACCATGAAAAAGCCAGAATTAATCGCTACGCGATTATTAATCCCTGCCTGATATGCTTGAGGTTGAAAATAAAAATTGGAGGATTAAACGTGAATTGTAAAAATTGTAAATTTGTTTTGGTCTTACTTGGCATCGGGATTTTACTCTCTGCCTGTACTGCTGCTAAAGATACTGCTGTTCCAGTAGTGGGAGAGGACACTGGCATAAGCGGATCTCTGAGCCTGGTAGGATCTACTACGGTGCAGCCTGTTGCCGAAGTTTTAGGAGAACAATTTATGGCTGAAAACCCTGGTGTCAGTATCGATATTCAGGGTGGAGGATCAAGTGTAGGGGTCAAATCTGCAGGTGAAGGCAGCGCCGATATCGGTATGGCATCCCGTGAAATTAAAGAATCCGAGCTGGTCGAATTTCCGCAACTCAATGTTGTTGTGATTGCCCGGGATGGGATTGCGGTTGTAGTGCATCCGGATGTTGCCGTGGAAAATCTGACTATGGAACAGGTAAGAGAGATTTTTTCAGGCACTGTTACGAATTGGAATCAAGTTGGTGGACCTGACCAAGCGATATTTGTTGTCTCCAGAGAAGAGGGGTCCGGAACCAGGGCTGCTTTTGAAGAAATGGTGATGGGTGAGGATGTTTTGATTGCTGCCAATGCTATTCTGCAGTCCTCAAACGGCGCTGTGCGAACAACGGTTGCAACAACACCAAATTCCATAGGATTTCTTTCATTTGGTTACATTGATGAAAGTGTCAAGATCGTTTCGATCGAAGGTGTGGCACCAACAGAAGAAAATGCAGCCAATGGAACCTATCCCGTGGTGCGGCCTCTTAATATGCTGACTGATGGTGAGCCAAGCGGTGTAGAAAAAGCTTTCCTGGAATTTGTACTTGGAGCTGAAGGTCAGGCGTTGGTACGGGATGAAGGCTATTTGCCTGTAGATTAGAAATCAATTTGTAGACTTAAAACCTGGCATCATCCAAAATTGCGGATGATGCCAGGTTGGGTAGGTACAGCAAATGAAAAACAGTTCCCCTGACAAACCGGAACGTAAAAAATTCTTTGATAAAGTTGCGCACACCGCTCTATTTTTTACAGGTATGCTGGCATTATTAATTGTGTTTCTTATAGGCTTTTTTATTTTTCGCGAAAGTATGCAGTCATGGGAAGAAATAGGCCTTAACTCAGTTCTCTTTCAGACGGAATGGCGGCCTGGTAACGACCTGTACGGTATTCTTGCAATGGTTATAGGGTCAATCCTGGTGACGCTTTTAGCCATTGTCTTTGGGGTTCCTCTTGCTTTAGGTACGGCTATCTTTTTGGCAGAAATTGCCCCCAAAAATGTCCAGAATGTCTTGCGCCCTGCAGTCCAATTGCTTGCTGGTATTCCATCTGTGGTTTATGGTTTGTTTGGAATGGTTGTACTCGTACCCATAATTCGGCAGATTCCCGTTGCAGGAAATTCTGGTTATGGACTCTTGGCTGCTGGGATTGTATTGGCGGTCATGATTCTCCCGACAATAACAAGTGTTTCTGAAGACGCAATTAGAGCCGTACCACAGCATCTGAGGCATGCATCATTGGCTTTGGGCGCAACCCACTGGCAAACCATTCATCGGGCTGTGCTGCCAGCGGCGCGCTCTGGAATAGTAGCAGCTCTGATCCTGGGTGTGGGAAGGGCGCTTGGCGAAACGATGGCAATGATTATGGTTATCGGGAATTCTGTTATTTTGCCTGTGCCCTTAAATGACAATCCATTTACCTTGTTCCTGCGTCAGGCACGTACCCTCACCGGCAACATTGCAGTGGAAATCAGTTATGCCACAGGTGTGCATGAAAGCACCCTTTTTGCTACCGGTGTTGTGCTTTTTTTCCTCATCATGGTTGTCAACATTTCTGCTCGATACGCGCTTCGCAAAGATAGTGGAACATCGTAAAAGATGAAGGATGGATTAAGAATGCAACTGGAAACAGAATTACAAAATACAACAGCTGTAAAGCGTATCCAGATTTTTCGGCGGAGCAACGCGTCAAGATATTTTTCACAGCGTTTCTTTTTTACTCTGCTTTGGATCGGTGGATGCATCACATTGCTGATTATGCTCGCCGTAATAGGTTATGTGATCTCTCAGGGAATCGGAGTCGTCAACTGGGAATTTCTGACCACCGCACCCAGAGGTGGACTCTCAGGAGAAGGCGGCATCTCAACTACTATTATCACAACACTCTATCTTGTCTCCTTGACCCTTCTCTTTGCGACACCACTTGGCATCGGTGCGGCTATATTTTTTGTTGAATATGCCAATCAGAACAGCGTTCCATCTAAATTCTTAAGGAACCTTCTTTCTTTTGCCCACATGGGTGTGGAGATTTTAGCAGGGGTTCCATCGATCATCTTTGGTTTGTTTGGGTATGCCTTGTTTGTGTCTACGTTGAATTTCGGGTTCTCATTGCTGTCTGCAAGCCTGGCTGGTGCTTGCCTGGTACTGCCAACTATCATCAGAACTACTGAAGAGGCTCTCATGACGGTTCCGGATGGGTATCGTGAAGGCAGCCTTGCATTAGGAGCTACCCGCTGGCAGACCATTCAAAGGGTTGTTTTACCTTCATCGCTCTCTGGAATCATTACGGGGATCATGTTGAGCGTAGGGCGCATAATCAGCGAAACGGCAATCTTTTACGTTACCTTAGGCGGCAGTTACCGCATGCCAACTTCAATTATGTCAGGAGGGCGGACAATGGCTCTGCATTTGTTTTATCTTGCTATGGATACCAATGCTTTTAATAAGGCGATGGCGACAGGGGCGATTCTTATTGTTGTTATCGTCCTGATTAACTTATTGATTAATTTTGTGTCGCGTCGATTAGCCTAGAAATTTAATGAGGTTCGTTGATGGAAACTACGATGTTAGAAACCAGGAATTACAGCCTGAACTATGGGAAGTTTAGGGCTGTTGAGGATATAACCATCCAAATTCCCCAAAAGCAGGTTACGGCATTTATTGGTCCTTCGGGTTGTGGAAAAAGCACATTTCTACGCACATTCAACCGCATGAACGAACTTATCACAGGCGTTACTGTTGAGGGGTCCGTCCGTCTTGATGGTGAAGATATTTTTAAAATGGACGTTGTCTCATTGCGCCAAACTGTGGGCATGGTTTTCCAAAAGCCCAACCCGTTTCCCAAATCGATCTTTGAGAATGTGGCTTATGGACCCAGGGTTAATGGGGTGCACGATCGCGGAGAGTTGGCTGAACTGGTTGAAACCAGTTTGCGGGGGGCTGCTTTGTGGGACGAAGTAAAAGACGACCTGAATAAGTCGGGACTTGCACTTTCTGGCGGCCAACAGCAAAGGCTTTGCATTGCACGGGCGCTGGCAGTGAAACCAAGTGTGCTGCTAATGGATGAACCTGCTGCTTCGCTTGATCCTATAGCCACACTCCACATTGAAGAGTTGATTCGCAACCTGGCAGAGAAATACACCATTGTAGTTGTCACACACAACATGCAGCAGGCAGGGCGTCTCTCTGACTATACTGCTTTTTTCTATACTGACAGCAGCCGGACAGGCAGATTGGTTGAGTTTGGTCCGACACGTTCCATTTTTACAAACCCAAAAGACAAACGTACCGAAGATTACATAACCGGGCGATTTGGATAACATACATAGGGAAAAAGCAAGAGATATGAAAGCCAACCGAACGACCTTCGATATTCAGTTAGACGCCTTAATGGATCGCTTACTCATACTGGCAAGTATGGTTGAAACAGCTGTCAGGCAGTCCGTTATGGGTTTGATAAAACTTGATCTTAAAACTGGTGAACATGTAATTGCTAACGATCAGGCAATTAACGAGGAGCGCTATTTTATTGAAAACGAGATTATTACGCTTATCGCAACCCAGCAGCCGGTTGCCAGAGATCTCCGTTTGCTCGTGGCGATGTTGGAAATCCAAACAGAATTGGAACGGATTGGGGACTATGCCAAAGGAATCGGTAAAATTACGCTTCTTTTGGCAGAACAACACATAGACGTAGTTCTCTGCCAAATGCTCCAGGAGATGTGTGATCTTGGTCTGGAGATGTTGCGTGATGCTTTGGACGCTTTTTTGTCCAAAGATGCAGCCTCGGCACAAACCATTCCAGCAAGAGACGACCAGGTTGATGCCATCTATAAAAGAGTTCACCGCTATTTGCTTGATCTGGTCATTAAGGATAAGAAAAACGTTTCTACAGCCGATTATTTGCTCTGGGCAGCCCATAATCTTGAAAGATTGGCGGACCGGGTCACCAATATTTGTGAACGCATTGTTTACGTCAACACGGGTAAGATGCTCGAACTGGATACTGTGCACTCGCTTGAGACCACATCGAACATGGAAAATACTTTGCCCAAACAACGCGTTCTTTTTCTATGTACAGGTAATTCTGCCAGAAGCCAGATGGCAGAAGCCTTCTTACGTTATTACGGTGGGCAGCGTTTTGAAGCTTTTAGTGCTGGGCTGGAACCAAAATCCATTAACCCACTGACCTTTGTTGTGATGCAAGAAGTGGGTCTGGATATTTCCGGGCATCGATCGAAAGGTGTGGAAGAATTCCTGACAAAATTGCATTTTCATACCCTGATTACTGTCTGCGACCAGGCAGAGAAAAATTGCCCCAGTATCTGGCCTGGAATTAACCAGCGCTTGCACTGGTCGTTTGAAGATCCGGCCGCGTTTGATGGGAATGAGGACGAAAAGCTAAACAAATTCCGGGAAGTGCGGGACCTCATCAAAACAAAAGTACAGGATTGGATACTTCATCAATAACGTTTGCCAGAAGCCACCGTTTGGCATCTTTAAACGAAACAAAAAAAGCGATTTTAGTGTTCGCGTTGTTTCAGCACCAATTTTATAGGTGTGCCAACGAAAGGATATTCTTTGCGGATTTGATTTTCCAGATACCTCAGGTAGGTGAAGTGGCCCAAGGATGGGTCGTTGCAGTAAATGAGAAACGTAGGTGGTTCCGTACGCACCTGGGTGCCGTAATAAATGCGGAACTGCTTACCTGTGGAGGAGGGCGCCTGGTGTTGGTCCTGGGCATTTTGAAGAATGCGATTTATTTGCGATGTGGTCAGGCGGACCAAGCGTTCTTCCTGGACGCGATATACCAGGGGCAGAATTTGGTTGACCCGCTGTCCGGTTTCTGCTGAGATAAAGAGCAGAGGAACGTAAGGCAAAAAGTTCAAGGCCTGACGGATTTTTTCTTCATATTCAACTATGGTGTGGGTGTCTTTTTCCACGAGATCCCATTTGTTAACCAGCACAATCACGCTTTTCCAGGCCTGATTGATGTATCCTGCAATGTGCGTGTCCTGGGCAGTGATACCGCTGACAGCATCAACGACCAGCAAGGCTACGTCGCAACGTTCAATGGCTTGCATGGCACGCAGCACCGAGTATTTTTCCACGCCTGGTGTGATGGCGCCGCGCTTGCGTATGCCGGCGGTGTCGATAAGGGTGAATGGGACATCTTCCCAAACGATCTCGGTATCGATGGCATCCCTGGTCGTGCCTGGAATAGGGCTGACGATTGAACGTTGTTTTCCAACGAGTTTGTTTAACAGGCTGGATTTACCCGCATTTGGTTTGCCTACAATGGCAACCTTAATGGTGTTGTCTTCCTGTTCTTCCTCATCCTGATTTGGAAAACGTGCCACAGCTGCATCCAGAAGGTCGCCGGTGCCAGTACCGTGGATGGCCGATATGGGGTAAGGTTCGCCCATCCCGAGTGTGTAGAAATCGACTGAATTCAAGCGGGCAGCGTCACTATCCGCTTTGTTGGCAACCAGGATCATTGGGGGAGTATCCTGACCGTCCACAACACGCTGCTTTTGCCTGAGAATTTGGGCTACTTCGCGGTCGGCCTCTGTAAGGCCGCTTTGGGCGTCTACTATGAAAAGAATTACGTCTGCCTCTTCCATAGCAATTTCAGCCTGGTCTCGAATCTCGGTGATAAAGTCTGCTGAACCTATCGATAGCGGCTGTTGGGAATGTTGTTTGGACGGGTCAAGGCCGCCGGTATCGACCACAAAGAAATCGTGCCCGGCCCAATCGCCTTCAGCGATCAGGCGATCGCGTGTGGTTCCAGGTGTGTCATCAATGATTGCCAGACGTTCACCGACAAGCCGATTAAAAAGGGTGCTTTTACCAACGTTGGGTCTTCCAACAAGCACGATTACGGGTTTTTTCATAAAATATTTGTGTCCTTAATGATTAATTTGAGGCTATCTTGCCAATACCACTTCAATCGAAGCTGGCAGCATAGAGTCCAATTGAATGGAAGGGTCATCCAATTGCACTGTTGGAGTGAGCTGGTAGGTGCCAGCAGTTTTATCGGTAAGGTCCAGGGTTACCTCAATGGTACCTGTGGTGATTTGGTCGAGCAAGTAGAGCGGGCCAGAAAGATATATATCCACCTTGTCTGGTGAAAGCGTAGCTTTCAGGCCTTGTGCCAGATTCAAGACCGTTATGGGAACCTCAACCAATTGCAGGGAACTTTGAATTGCTGCGATGCCTACTTCAACATTCACATTTTGTTCGCCGATTACCACAATGCCCTCTGGCAGGTTTAACGCCACGTTGGTTTCAATACTTTGTTCCAGACCGTTGAGGTTGATGGGCACTGTTTCAATAAAGGCGGGCATATTTTTGGCGATCTCAGGGTCGTTACTGTAAATGGTAATGTTCGGGGGTTCTGCCAGAATACTGGTCAGGTAAAACCCTCGGGCGATCTGGCCCGTGGTCACAATCTTGATGAAAACGTTGCGATAGCCGCCCAACTGCTTGACCGGTAATTCTACCTGCACTTGGGTGGGGTTGAGATTAATCCCGGTAACCGTCACTCCCCTTGAATCCAGAGCCTTGAGATCTACATTTTTTGTAATGCTCGAGGTCACATTGGTCAGGTCGATGGTGGCGACAACCTGGGCAACTTTTTGAACCTGGCTTTCCGGACCAATAACTTCGACATTATCACTGTCAAGGGTTGCCTCGCCGCCTTCGTAGCTGATTGGAAGCGCACCGGTCTCTCGCAGTGAGATGGGCATTTGCCGGGTAAGCATATTTTCCAGTGAATACTCCAGGGTCTCTGGCACAACAGCAATTAATTCCGTTGGATCTATGGCAATGTTTACCTGAAGTGTGAGGCTGTGCGTGCCTGCTGAAAGTCCGGAAAGGTTGACAGACGCTTTGACTAAGCTTGGGTCGCTGGCAATCCTGCTGTGGATGGATTGTGGCGCGCGCACGGTAACGGTTACGGCTTCAACAGTCTCACTTGTGATAACCATATCCGGATCAAGCCCCAATACGGTGATCGGAACAGGTTTGTCCAGGGTTATATCTTCATTAGGGTCTGTTGATGTTACTGCAGACACCCAGACGATGATGGCCAGTACCAAAGCAGTGAGTAGGGAGGGCAGAAAGCGCAAAATCCAACGGATGACCTTCATTCCGGGGACTCCTCTTGGTTTTCAGATGGTTTCTTCGAAAAAAGATTGCGATGGACGCGTTTTTCCTTTTTCTCTGATTGGACATCTTCTGAGAAGATGAAGGCGCGCATGCTGTTCAGGAGCCTTTCACCATCAAGACGGCGTATGAGACGGCCCTGGTAAGCAATGGATATGCTTCCAGATTCTTCGGAAACTACCACAGCAACCGCATCGCTTACTTCGCTGATGCCCATACTGGCTCGATGGCGTAAACCCATGGAGCGTTCTGGCAAACTGTTCAGGACGCCGCTGGCAGAAAGCGGCATGACGCAGGCTGCAGCTTTGATGCGATTATCTTCGATGATGACGGCACCATCATGCAGCGGTGTGTTTGGATAGAAAATCTGGAGCAGCATTTCAGCTGAAACGTCTGCGTCCAGATATACACCGTTTCTGTAGTACTGGTTCAGATAATCCCGCCGACGAATAACAATTAGAGCTCCGTGCCGCCTTTCCGAAAGCCTGACCGCCGCCTTGGTAATTTCCTGCAAGGTATGTTCGGTTTTTTCAATGGTTTTGGGGGAGGAGCGCCGTGTAAGAAAATCAATATTGCTAAATCGACCTACGCGCTCTAATGTGCGTCGTATTTCCGGGGCAAAAATGACCGGTATGGCAATAATTAACGCAGGGGATATGGTTCTGACAAGCCAGGAAAAAGCAGGAAGATTGACAAGAGACGTCAGGAGGGTAATGAACACTACAACAAGAAATATGCCCCGCAGCAAAACAAGAGCTTCGGTATCCCTGAGCATGTACAAAATTAATGCAAAGAACACAGTTACCAGAGCAATGTCAAGAACGCTTGACCAGTTGAAACGTTCAAGTATGAAAAGAAGATTGTTTAGTATGGCTTGCATGACGACATAACCTGTAGTGTTCTCGAGAATAAGTATAACCTTAATAACCCCTTATTGCTAACAGTTCAGCTTCTACTATTTGAAAAAAAGGATCTTATTCCGGTGTTTTCCAGTAAATTTCTCCGGGCATGAAACCATGCTTACGCAGAAAATTCTGCACAGCAAGCGGATGAATATTTACTGGAGGGTATTCTCCCAAGTAGTAACCAAGCGCTTTGGCTTGTGTGGAACTGAGCATTGCTGCCGGGATGAATAATGCCTGGCACAGATGCTGTTGGGCAACTTCTTCGATCGCACTTATCATGGCATGAATAACTTCAGTTTTTCGATTTGGTGCGAGAATGCTTTGGATGATTGCCAGAAAATGATCGATTTTCCATCCTGAGAGTGAAACAAGCTCATCCTGCTGGTACTCGAGAAAAATTGACCGCTGACCAAGAGTGTGAAAAAGATCTTCGTCGGTTGGATACCGCGCTGAAAAACCAGTGAAAGTTTCCCTAACCTGGGTAAAATTTTCTGGTGCCAACGATGCAAAATTACTGTTTAGGGCAGCTCTTGGGGAAAAAGAAAATGACTGCTGAAGGCCTGAAAGCGCTTGCTGGGTCTGTTTCCAGGTTTGGGCAAAACTACTGTCGGTGTGGATTACCCAATCCGCCCTTTCAATTTTTTCCTGCTGTGGATTTTGTGATGTGATCCGTATCAGGGCGTCGTTTTTCGAAAGACCCCGCGTTACCATTAAGCGCTCAAGTCGGATTTGGTCATCTGCTGCAACCGTCCAGACCTGCTGGCACTGTAAGTGCAGGTTGGATTCAAAAAGCTTGATAGCTTCCACCACCACAAGATTCGTTGTTGCTTTTGCAAGTATGTTTTGTACTTCTATCGTAACCTGGGGATGAATAATAGCTTCCAAGTGGACTAACGCTTCGGGGTCGCGAAAGACAATCCGTCCCAACCTGGAGCGGTTAATTTGGCCATCTGCATCGCAGAGATCCTTGCCAAAAGTGTTAATGATGGGTTGGTAGGCTGCGTTTCCAGGCAAGTACGTCTGTTGGGCGAGCAGGTCTGCGTCAATGGTCAGCGCGCCGGTATTTTCCAGGTACTGTCTGACAACGCTTTTACCTGAGGCTATGTTTCCTGTAATTCCGAGTAGTATGGGAGATGATGCCATGGGACCTCAAAGGTTAGTATAACCGATAGAAAGGCGGAATTGATTTATTTGGAGTGGTGAATGCTATAATTTTAGCATGATAACTGAGAAAATACTTAATTCACTAAAAACCGCTTGTGGATTCGATTTTTCTGAACCTTTGGTTGTGGGATTGTCTGGGGGACCCGACAGCCTTTGCCTGGTTCACTGCCTGCACGAGGCTGGTGTTGAAGTAATCGCGGGTCATTTGGATCATAACCTGAGACCGACATCATCCGAAGAGGCAGCCAGTGTGGCTGCTTTGATGCGATTATGGAAAGTGCCTTGTTCGGTGGAAAAAACAGATGTGGGGCAAATTGCCAGAATGCTGCGGATGGGGATCGAAGAGGCGGCCCGGATTACCCGTTACCAATTCTTGTTCAGACTTGCTTCGCGTTATGGTGCCAAAGGCGTTGCCGTAGCGCATAATGCCGATGACCAGGTAGAAACCGTGTTAATGCATTTTCTCAGAGGGGCTGGAATACAAGGATTGAAGGGCATACAGCCTAAAAGCTATCTGAAAACGCTCAACCCTCACATACCGGTTTTGCGACCGATGCTTGATGTTTTTCGGGATGAAATACTCCAGTATTGTGAAGAAAACGCACTGCCATATCTGACTGATGAGTCCAATGCAAATACCACTTTTTTCCGCAATCGGCTGAGAATGGAGGTTATTCCTGCGCTTGAAAAGGTAAATCCTGCTTTCCGAAGGGTTACTTTGCGGAATGCAGTGGCACTGCAATCCGACCTTGCTGTGTTGGAAAAGGCAGAATCCCTGGCTTATTCGGACTGTGTCAGTTCTGCAGATAAATTCCGGATCAGTTTCAACGGAGAAAAATTTACCCAGTTGGATTCAGGATTGCAGCGCAGATTATTCATCAGGGCAGCAACCTTCTTGCGCCCAAATATAAGAAACATTGGCTGGGATCAGGTAGAGCGCGTTTTGCAATTGACCAGATCAGACGGCGGAAAAACCAATTTCATCGCTGACCTGGAGGTGTGGGTCGATGCACAGTCGGTTCAAGTAATGGTCCAGGGAAGCCAACCGGACTTCCCTGACCTGCCGCAGATGAAATCAGAAATCGCCTGTGTGCTGCATCCTGGAAGTGTTGTAGACCTTTCAGATGGCTGGCAATTGCATGCAGAAATCTGCGATGGAGAAGTTTATCGATCCCTGACTGCAGAACAAAAAACAGACCAATGGCATGCGTGGATAAACCCGGCTGATGCAGAATTCCCACTATCCGTTCGGCCAGCGCGCGTGGGAGAACGCTGGGCGCCTTATGGCTTAAATGGAAAACATCAGAAGCTAAGCGATTTCTTTATTAATAA
>CAYVWM010000052.1:0-13638 GCA_964455505.1 uncultured Anaerolineaceae bacterium | reverse complement strand
AGTAAAACTTCAGTTCAGACACAAGCCAGCTATTTGTTCGGGGTAATCCACAACTCTCACGCCGGCACTCATTAATTCTTCTGTCTTTGTCTCAGCAGAACCCGTTTTGCCCTCCACAATCGCACTTGCGTGTCCCATCCGCCTCCCCTCAGGAGCAGACTTACCGGCAATGTAGGCAAAAACTGGTTTTGTAACATGTGCAGTAATAAATTCTGCAGCTCTTTCCTCCTCGTTCCCGCCGATTTCACCTATAAGAACTATCTTATTGGTATGCGGGTCAGCTTCAAACATATCCAGGATGTCTAAAAAACTTGTGCCAAGAATTGGATCTCCGCCAATTCCCACACATGTGCTGACGCCAACCCCAACTTTTTTTAGGGCAGCCACCACTTCATAGGTAAGGGTTCCAGAGCGTGAGACAACGCCAACA
The DNA here is from genome assembly GCA_964455505.1 of uncultured Anaerolineaceae bacterium. Classification (GTDB taxonomy): domain Bacteria; phylum Chloroflexota; class Anaerolineae; order Anaerolineales; family Anaerolineaceae; genus Mesolinea. Next base: position 13,208 of record CAYVWM010000052.1, on the reverse strand, counting down.
TTACCTGGTAAGCCTATCTTTCCAGGAATTATTCCGGCTAACGCTTGGCCTGGCGACAATACACCAGGTGAGTTTGGTCCTATCAAACGTGAAGATGAACGATCCAACAGCGATTTAACTACCATCATGTCTTTAAGGGGAATGCCCTCGGTAATGCAGATAATTCGACTCATACCTGCATCGATGGACTCAAGAATTGCGTCGGCACATGAAAAAGCCGGAACGAAAATGACACTTGTGTTTGCTGCTGTAGAATCAACTGCTTGTTTAACAGTGTCAAATACGGGAACTTTTTTGTCAAGCACCCATTCTCCACATCTACCTGGTGAAGTGCCCGCTACAACATTAGTACCATAACTGAACATACGGGTTGTGTGGTAAAGCCCCTCCCTTCCAGTGATACCCTGAACAAGCACGCGAGAAGTTTTGTCAATCAATATGCTCATTGATAATAAGCTCCATTTTTGCGACTGTTAGTTTTGCTGCATCCATCAGGGTATCTGCAAAAGTGATACCCTTGTTCCCTTCGAGTAGGGAGATGCCAGATTCCGCATTCGTGCCTTCAAAGCGTACAACGATAGGACCAGGTAACTTTCCTTCTTCCAGCAGCATTAATAATCCTTTAGCCACCTCATCGCATCGTGTTATTCCACCGAAAATATTGATCAGCAGAGCTCTTACTTGGTTGTCAGCGAAAAGGATGCCTAAAGCTGAATAGATTTTTTCTGCAGTTGCTCCTCCACCAATATCCAAAAAATTGGCAGGCTTTCCACCTGCATAATAAATACAATCCATTGTTGCCATTGCTAGTCCGGCACCATTGACCAAACAGCCTATGTTACCTTTCAGCTGAATATAGTTCACCCCAAATTTTTTTGCTTCAAGTTCTGCAGGGTTAATATTTTCCTGGTCGGCTATTTTTACCAAATCCCGCTGCCGAAACAAAGCATTTTCGTCTATAGTCATTTTTGCATCAAGAGCTATCAATTGGCCATCTTTTGAGACAACCAAAGGATTAATTTCTACAAGAGTGGCATCGTAGTGGGTAAAGATTTTCCAAAGTGCATGAGATATTTGTTGGAAAGGTTTCCAGAGTGACCTTTCCAAACCCATTTGGGAAGCGAGTGCTCGTATTGCATAATCTTGTAAACCAAGCAACGCATCTATTGGAGATTGGAAAATTAGGTTGGGTCGACTAAGTGCAATTTCTTCAATTTCAATACCCCCGGCACTGGAGAAAATTAGCACGGGCTTTCCTAAAACCCGATTGTATGTAATCCCCAGGTATAACTCCTGTTGGAATGATATCGCTTTTTCAACGAGGATTTTTTGAACGGAAATGCCCTTTATGTGACTGTTTAGAATTTCGCAGGCTGCTGATTCTGTTTCTGAATCATTTTTAACAAGTTTGATACCACCGGCTTTTCCACGCCCCCCAGTAAGAACCTGTGCTTTCAAGACTACGGGGTATTCTAATTCCAGTGCAATTTGCTTGGCTTCGGATGCGGTCGTTGCCAATCCTGATTCAGGTATGTGAACACCTTCCGCACTTAAAATCGATTTTGCCTGATATTCGTGAAGTTTCATGAAACTCCGATTTTTGTATAATTGTATCAAATAGCAGTTTTACTGAAAAAATGGTTATCTACAAAAGTCCCAAAAAGCAATTAATTAATAACAAAAAAAACGACGTGATCTAAAATCTATAATGAGGTACCTAATAACCCAGCATTATGTATTTCTGAATTAAAAAAGAGGCTGAAAAACTTCAGCCTCCCAATTTGTTCGATCAGAACAATTAGCCGTTAAGATAATCTTGCAGAGAATCTTTGCTGATGCGAAAAGCGCTGCCAATTTTACGTGCTTTCAGGTCGCCAGCATTGATGGCGGCTATAACATCCTCTTCAGAGACCTTCAAATAACTGGCTGCCTCCGATGGTGTCATTACATCAGGCATGGCAGGTGCTGAAGGGGTGGAACTTGTGGGTTGGGTTTGAGAAGCCTGTGTCATGCTTGATAACGAACCGCTTAGTACATTACCAATTCCCATGCCCGCACCAATTCCAGCTGTCAAACCAGCACCGCCGGCTGGATTTTGGGCAGCGTCGCGCATAGCATCAGCAGCCTGAAGCTGAGTATAGGTTTGCATATCAAGCATGCCCATTGCTCGCAATTCTTCTGCACTTTTATCTGAAGGTTTCAGGTTGCCGATATAGAACGATTTGAGTAACAAGCCGACCGCTGCAAAGTCGTCCTGGCCTTTTGCCCGAACTGCAGCGCCAAGTTCTTCAGTCAATCCTATTAGTTGCAGCACGTTGCTCGTTGCAGTGGTTTCTCCAAGGACATCCGAAAGCTTTGACAGCAGCATGGTACGCAATCTGTTCTCAATGTCAGCAGTGCGGTAGACGCCTTGAGCGCCTACAACCTGGGTCACAAATTGCTGTGGGTCTTTAACCTGGAAACTATACGTTCCAAACCCCTGGAGCAAAGCAACTCCCAAACCCACTCCTGGATTTCGAACAATAATAGGTTGGGGCGTGCCCCATTTGCGATCCACGAACTCGCGCATGGAAACAAAGTAAATTTCGGCAGTAAACGGTGTACGGTCGCCGAATAGCTTTCCAAGTAGATCGGTCAACAGTGGAACATTGGCCGTTGAGATCGTATGACGCCCAGGTCCAAGCACATCCAAAGCGCGTCCGTCACGGTAAAATACCGCATTTTGTGATTCGCGAACAATTACCTGTGATCCAAAGCGTAAATCTGCTACACCGCTTTCGGGAAAGCGATGAACGATCTCATCGACCATCTCACTTGGATATTCAACAACATCAAAAACTCTAGCCATGTTAATTCCTCCAGTATCCTTTGATAAATAATGCTATTCCGCCGCAACGCCTTTCATTGCCTCAGAACGTTGGTTGAACATATCCAGGCAAGATTGCGCTGTGGTGGTGAGATGTGTAATTGCAGCGGGCAAGCCATCGCTGCCAATGGATGCTTCAACATTATCAATTGCCCTTGTAACGCCATCACTCAACCCTAACAATTCAGAATCGTATTGGTAAACTTGGGCAAGTTCCTCTTCCTTAATTTTTATTGCATCGAACAATCCTGCATATCCGTAAGAAGCAGTACGCACCCTGTCGATGAATTGGCGGATTTTTATAGCAGCGGCTTCAAGGTCGTCGATGTAGGCGAGACCTCCGTGGGATATCAGATCACGTTGAATTCCAGATATTCTCTGGTACTGCCCTTCAAACTCGCTTGCTATGGTTTCACGTAGAATCTTGTCTGACATTCTACGATCACCTCTCTCAATGTACCCTTTGAATCCCGGGATTTTCCCCAGTATCTTTTTGAACCAGTCCTGGTCCCCTACCACTTTGTCAAAAATATCGCTCATTTTTCTCCTTTGTAAATTAAAGCTTCAATTGGATATAATAGCGTAGAAACATAGGATTTACAACATATTATCTATTGTTGTGAAAATATCTATCGGCTTTATTATACCGGATATTGAATTGTTTAGGAAATGGAGACCTTAATGCGGTCGAGTTCAAATAGAGGCTGGGGTTTGTTGGAGTATGTACTGTTAATAATCCTGGTATTCCTCATTCTCTTTACGTTATTTTCCCTTTTTTGGCCAGCGATAGAGCTTTTTTATAATTCAAATCTCAAGTAGGCGAGCGCAACTCAATGCGTTTCTCAAATCTTCATTCAAAACTCCATAATTCATTTTGGATAAGTCTGGATTGGATATTTCCCCCAGAATGTATTGGGTGCGGGAAAGAAGGAAGTGTTCTCTGCGAAGATTGCCTGCAATCGGCTGATTACATGGATCATATTGGCTGCAAGTATTGTTGCAAACCGATGGCAAATACAGGAGTATGTTCCCGATGCCAATCTGAAAGACACTTCTATGAGGAAATTCACTGCCTGGCTGCATACAAAGGGCTAATCAGAGAATCAATTCACAGGCTAAAATACCAACGCGATATTGGACTGGCAAGATTTTTGGCTAAAAGGCTTCAGTTGCTCTACGAAAGCAGCGGATGGTCCGTAGACATGATCATCCCCGTTCCACTGAGCCAAGAAAGGTTAAAAGAACGAGGTTACAATCAGGCTCAGGCATTAGCCTATCCGCTTTCTCTTGGATTATTAATCCCATTAGAATTAAAAGCGCTGGTAAGAGTAAAAGAAACCCAAACTCAGGTCAACTTAAGTTACTACGAGCGGAGAGTAAATCTTGAAAATGCATTTCTTGCAGACCCAATTCTCGTTCGAGGAAAATCTGTATTGCTAATTGATGATGTCTTTACAACAGGAGCTACAATTAATTCCGCAGCAAAAGCTCTGAAAAATGCTGGAAGTGCGCAGGTTTTTGCACTGACCGTTGCAAAAGCTACGTAAAATTCGATTTTTGTACTACAAGCACGAGATAATGTATAATTTTAAAAATTCTACAGGAGGCTCGCATGACAATAAACATTGATATTTTTACAAAAGAGCTTGAACTCACTGACCGCATCCACGATTATGCTAACAAAAAAGTAGGCAGATTAGAGCGCTTCTTAAATGAAATTGACGATTGCAAGGTAGACCTGGGTTATGCCAAAACTGCCAGAAATGCCAATGACCGTTATATTGCCCAGGTAACCATTCGGGGGCGTGGATTTATTTTGAGAGCAGAAGAAAGGGCAGAATCTATTTTTGCTGCAATAGACGCCACTGTAGATAAGATGACTCGCCAGATTGAAAGGTTTAAGGGCAAACACTGGCACCGCCGTCCTGAAGTTGTTGCGCAGCAAGTTGAAATTCCTGAAGAAGAAACCCTTGAGGAAGCCGGAGAACCCGTTATCGTTCGGCGTAAAAGCTTTACACTTACACCGATGGATGAGTTGGAAGCATTGGAACAGTTGCAATTGCTCGGTCACGAAGATTTCTTTGTGTTTTACAATGCTAAAACAAGCAAGGTTAACGTGCTTTACAAAAGGCGCGATGGCACTTATGGTCTGATCGATCCAGTCATCGGTTAGTAAAGAAAAAACGAAAAAAGCAGTTCGGTATTTTGACCGGCTGCTTTTTTAATATAGAGCTTTGGAGAGAAAATGGAATGCAATGATGAATTAAGTAGATCCGCAGAGATTTTCTGCAATTCTGAGATGGACCTTGAAAGCATTGAAAATGCTACAACCGCATTATTAAAAGCTATTGGTGAGGACCCAGATAGAGAAGGGCTGCTCAAAACACCTACACGCGTCGCCCGGGCTTACCAGGAAATTGTTTCAGGCTATCGGGTAAATCCAAATGAGCTGCTAAATAAAGCGCTATTTACTGTCGACTATGATGAAATGGTGATCGTGAAAGGCATTGAATTCTACAGCATGTGCGAACATCACATGCTTCCATTTTTTGGTTATGCACATGTCGCCTATATCCCCTCCAACAAGGTTATTGGATTATCAAAAATACCGCGTATTGTTGATATGTTTGCGCGTAGGTTACAGGTGCAGGAGCGAATGACACAGCAAATTGCGAATTTCATCCAGGAAAGCATCAATCCGCAGGGCGTAGCGGTCGTGGTTGAAGGCAAACATTTGTGCATGATGATGCGCGGAATCAGAAAGCAAGACTCCAGCATGACCACATCAGCTATGTTGGGAACATTCCGTGATAATCTGTCTACACGTATGGAATTCTTGAACAGAATTTCTTTAAACGAAGCTCATTTATAATCTGAACGGTTACGTTGAATTTCTACTCCAACGCGGGCTGTGTTTTCCACTTTTTTAGGTTTCTCTATGCGGATTTGAACCTCGTCAGCAGGAAACACCTCAAAAAGTCGTTTAGTCAAGTGGCCACATAGAGCTTCAACTGTATGGAATTTAGAAAGACTAATTTCTGAAATTATGAACTTTGTTACTGTGGAGTAATTAATCGTATCTCCTATATTGTCACTATTTCCAACAGATTTCAGGTCCATACATAGGGCTAAATTGACGATTAGAAGTTGAGGATGATCGCGTTCAGGGTGTTTTACACCAATTACACCATAGGCTTCCAGGTCAGTTATGATTATTTTATCCATTCAATACCTCATGTTAATCTAATTTTACAACGAAAAGAGGGCGCTCATTGAAAATTACCTGTTTCTCAATCAACCCCATATTTCCTGATCGAATAACAGGGGGTGCATCCAAGCATTTGATGCGCTTGGTACGCCATCTTGCTGAAAATGGGCATCAAGTTGTCATCCTTTCAACTGAAGCAGCAGCAGGACAGGAACCCTTCTTTATGGATGGCAATATTCAGGTTAAGCCGATTTTACCTTTTCACCAACCGTTTCCACAACCGTATCAGGTCGCACCTGCAGAACTTTCCTTTATCTGTGAACAAATCAGCAGTGAACTTCGCGATACCGATCGGTTTTATATTCACGATGGCGAATTGTTGTTACCCTTTCTGTACCAATCGGTGCCAACTATCGTTTCCTTCAGGGATAATTTATACCCTGAATCTGTATTAGGCAGTTTTATTTCACAAGCAGATGAAATTATCGCCGTTTCGAAATATAGTGAAAGCATATTGAAAACTACTGCTGGAAGGGTTTTGCCTGGATTAGAGGAGCGCATCCACACCGTCATTAACGGAATAGATTCCGAAAAATTTCAGCCAACTGACCCTACTTCTGTTTATCAAAAATTTGGCATTAACCCCATTAGCGACAAGATTGTGCTTCATCCACACAGACCGGAACCGGGGAAAGGTTTACGGGAAACGATCCAGGTGGTGGACTTACTTGTAAAGGAATTTGGTTTTAATAATTTAAAAGTGTTGGTTCCTGGTTGGTTGGAGGATATGAGCGGGGATATTGAGAAAGTCTATAAGTTAACTATTCAGAAAGAGCTCCAGGAAAGAGGTTTGAAAAACAATTTTTACTTCCACCCCTGGGTTGGACAAGATGAAATGGCAGCCTACTATTCTGCGGGTAACCTGACTTTGAGTCTGGGCAATATTGTGGAGGCTTTTGGAAACGTTGCATACGAGTCGCTTGCCTGCGGTACACCAAGTCTTGTCGCACGGGTTGGCGTACACAGAACACAATTACCGGATGAATTGATTGAGAAGGTCGATTATGGCGATATTACAGGTACAGCCTTAAAATCTGTCAAAATATTAAAAGAGGGAAGAAGATACGAAGAAGAAAAACGGATTGAGCTCTTAGACTTTTTTAATTTGGATCGCCAGCTAGAAAGCTACTTGTATATCATTGAAAATGCAAAAAAAAGGAAACCGCTCCTTTATAAACCGATTTCTATCGAAGAAAAAACAAGGTTTTGTTTAGCACCCTGGTGTTTCTTGTCAGACAAGGGCATTTATCATGATTACCAAGGTAGATACTTTCAGATACCTGCATTAGAAAGCGCACTGAAAGACGGGAAATTAAGCACTTCTCTAGAAATTCTCAAAGCTTACGGCAAAAGTTGGCAAGAAGTGTTTCAGTGGTACAAACTAGGAATATTGATACCAGAACCAAATCAGGATTAAAGCGCCTCACCGCCATCTATACGGATAATATTGCCAGTCATAAAATCTTGTTTAAGGATATGCACTACATTTTGTGCAACGATCTCTGGACTTCCAACCCGCAGAAGGGGAATCCTTTTTTCAGCAAGCGCCTGTAAATCCACATCTTCTTTGCCCGCCAGGGGAAGCATGACACCTGGTGCAACAGCGTTTACGGTGATGTGAGGCGCCAATTCCAGGGCAAACATTTGGGTCATCTGGTTTATAGCGTTTTTTGTTAGTCTATAAGCAAAATGATCCGTTTGGATGCGGTTTACTTTTGCATCAGATATGTTTACAACTTTCCCATTTCTATCTGGAGGAAGTTGTTCGGCAAAAAGACGCGTGAGCATTATTGGGGCAAAAAGATTTAGTCGAAATTGATCCTCGAGCATGGTCCAGTTTGTTTTTGCCCCACTTCCAGAAAGGTAAATAGCGGCGTTATTTATCAGAATATCAAAATAACCAAAGGTATCAACAACTTTTTTACACAACTCGTTGAGACTTTCTGGATTACTCAGATCAGCTTGAAAAATTTCTGCCCGAACATTATTGGCCTCAGTTAGTTCTGCAACCTGCAAGATATCATCCACAGAACTATGATAATGCAGTGCCAGGTTGCATCCTGCTTGTGCCAAAGCAAGCGCGATGGCTTTACCCAGCCTAACGCCGCTGCCAGTTATTAAAGCAATTGCACCGTTCAGTTCCATACTTGCTCCTTATAAAAAACAAAAAAACTCCTTAAATAATTGGAAGGCCAGATATCAGTGTGTCCTTAGGATAATCGACGACGAAACGGTAAGAAATTTCCTTATCCGCAATGGCCGCTAGACCAACCTGCCACAGCATGCGATTCAAATCGTCAACTTTGTCCGGTTTTGGAGAAACCTGGTCCAATCTGACTTTAACATCTTCATTTTTTGAAACTGGAATTTGGTCGTGGACATCAATTTTTAGTGGCACGTCAGCTGAGCTTTTGAGTTTTATAACATATCCAAATTGGCGAATTTCCCGATCCTGAAGCAATTTTTTACTGACATCTTGCTGGGCAATTTCCCGTCTGACATTAATGCGGTTATCTGCGCCAAAATTCATCAGGAGTTCACCGGATAACGGCACATAGCGTATTGTCGTTTCTCCGACGAACGCAGTGTTTGAATAAAGATAGGCACGACCTGGTATTAGGATGTAATCAGAATCATTATGAACTTTAAGTCTGCGAATGACTTCGCGATTTAGTCTTGGAAAGACTACCAGGTCTTCAGTGAAAGGAAGTTCAACATTTGCAATCAGAACTTTTGTGTTCTTTTCCCTGCTTTCAAGTGTAACAGGGTGCGCTATCCGAAAACTGACCTCCAAACCTTCACTCACAACTTCCAGATCTGGGGCTGTTAATGCAAATTGGTTGATTTCTTCTGACTGAACGCCGAGTGAAACAGCATCGTAATTGGAAACCGTGTTTTTGGCGAGGACTGCGGATCGAGGCGGTCTGGGTGGTGCAGGGATATGTTTGGCTATGAACCAGCCTCTTGGATCAGGTATCTCTGTTACAAAGGCTGGGGTCGCTGTGCTTAATTCCAATTGGATATTCTGCCAGAGCTCTCCGGTTTTCTGGGTGACATCAGCAGCATACTCAACCGAGAGCTTGTTGTTCTCAAGCATGAAGTGATAGATTGGTGACCAACTGCAGTCATAAACAAAATATGTCAGTTCAATCAGGACCTTTGCTGATTGTGAGAGTTCCAGGTCAACTTCTACAGTAAATGATTCAGTGCTGAGTGGTGACTGGATCTTGTCCAATTCCTGAGTCAGAACTGCAAGCTCCTTCTTTATTGGATCAATCTCCCGATTGAGTAAGGTCCTATGGCTCACCGCCTTGCCGCGCTCTTCAGATATCTGATCAAGTCGTTTGAAGTGATCTTCCATATCGATTTTTTGATTGTTTAACGCATATGCAAAACTACGCGTCTCTTGTAAGAGACCGTCCAAATGGTTAATGCGAACCATAAGCCCAATCATAACTGCTTCTTTTTCTTCAATTTGATCTTTTAGAAGGGCAATTTTTTCACGTAATTTATTTATTTGTTCTAGATTTGCCTCGGTTTCCAATTGATTTTCTACAGTAACAGCTTTCAAGAGCACTGAGACATCAGAAGCCAGTCTCACACGAAGCGTGTCAATATCCATACTGGCTGGCAGGTTTTTCAGAGTGCAGCGGGTTTCGCCACCAGGCAGTTCAGTATCCACCACTCTCGTAACTTTTGCGCGATCTGTAAATAATGTTACCGATTGCACTTTTGATTCACACATTGTGTTCATTGTCTCCTCATTTTACATTCACCAGAATAACCTATTGTATAATTTTCAGTAAGTTTATGCAATTCAATCAAAAAAGAGGAGAAATTGAAAACGCTTTGCGTTGATCCTGGTGATGTCAGAATAGGCATCGCCATCAGTGATGAAAACGGCAATTTGGCATTTCCTTTGACCATTATTCAACACGTTTCGTACAAAGAAAATGCAAGAAAAATAATTGACATCGCAAATAACCAGTTGTGCGGAACAATTATCGTTGGTGTCCCTTATGATCTTGACGGAAATATTGGGGCAAGGGCACGCAAATCATTCCGTTTAATCGAAACACTGCAGAAACTTACCGATTTGGTAATTATTCCCTGGGATGAAACCGGGTCTTCTCTCAAAGTAGCAGCCATGCAGGATAACGTCCATCTCAAGAGAAAAAAAAGAAAGATGCCTATTGATGACCAGGCAGCCGCAGTCATACTGGCTGACTATCTTGAAAACACTCCTCACCATTTTGGTAATATAAACCCATGAAAAGCCATCGCCTTTCAATTTTGATAATAATTTTTTGCACCCTTCTGTTCATACTACTTGCTGCTATCGCTGTCTGGTCAAACGCTACTGCTGTAGAGCTATTTGGAAAGCCCGATGATCGCATAGGACTTTTACAGCAGATATCTTTGTCGGCAAAACTTATATTGAATAGGGAAAGTATATTAGCTAACCCACAGTCAGACATTCCAGAAATGAAATTCACAATCGACTTTGCTGAGTCGGCCACATCAGTGTGTAAACGTCTGGAGGCAGAAGGTCTTGTATTATCGGGGGAGTTGACCTGTGCTTACTTGACTTACTCAGGTTTGGACCGCGAACTTCAGGCTGGCACTTTTACAGTCCAAACAGACAAAAATGCGATTGAAGTGGCTCAAACAATCAGTAACCCAAGAGCGCGCGATATCCAGTTAACCATTTTTGCGGGATGGCGTATTGAGGAAATAGGAGCAGCGGTTGATGGGTTGGGCTTGGAATTTGATGGGCATGATTTCGTGAATTTTGCTTATGACCCACCGGATCATGTTCTTCAGACATTAGGATTGCCTGAAGGTGCTTCTCTTGAAGGCTACTTATTGCCGGGTTCATACTCCTTACCACCGGATGTGAGCCTGAATACATTATTTGCATCTGTTTTGACTCAATTTGTTCTGAAAATGCAAACTGAAGATATTGTCTCAGGTTTAAAAGATCAGCAGCTGTCATATCAAGAAGGACTGACGCTCGCCTCTATTATTGAAAGAGAAACAGCGCAGGATTTGGAAAAACCACTTATGGCTTCAGTATTCTTCAATCGCCTCTCTGAAGGAATGGGATTAGAAACTGATCCAACGGTGCAGTACGCCTGCGGCTATAATTCCGATCAGAAAACCTGGTGGCGGCATCCGCTAAGCATGACAGATCTGGCTTGTGACTCGGTTTACAATACTTACCAGGTTGCTGGATTGCCTCCCGGACCAATTTGCAACCCAAGCCTTTCTAGCCTTAAAGCTGTCGCATTTCCAGAGGTTTCAGACTATTTTTATTTTCGAGCGAAGTGCGATGGCAGCGGTACACACAACTTTGCTAAAACTTACCAAGAACACCTCAATAATGCTTGTGAATAATTGATAAAGGAGAAACATGATTACATTAGGAATTGACATAGGCGGTTCAGCCACAAAAGGAGCCCTTGTAGATACAGAAAAAGGTGAACTTGTATCGGAACGATTGCGCTTTGAAACAGAAGCTCCTGTAAAACCCAAACAGGTGGCATCGATTGTAGAGAAAATCAGGAAGAAGCTGGACTATCACGGCGTTATCGGTGCTGGATATCCAGGTGTGGTCAAATATGGTGTGGCGCACTCTGCTGCAAACTTGCATAAAAACTGGATTGGGACCGACGTAGCCGAATTACTATCCAATCAAACTGGGCAGCCTGTGGTCGTACTCAACGACGCAGATGCAGCTGGTCTTGCTGAAATGCGATTTGGTGTAAAAGAAGCCCGTAAGCACGACGTTGTTCTTTTCCTGACTGTGGGTACAGGAATAGGTTCTGCACTCTTTGTCAAGGGTAACTTATTGCCGAACTGTGAATTGGGACACCTGAAAATCAGGGGTAAGGATGCGGAATATCGCGCATCGGATGCAGTCAGACAAAATGAAAAATTGACCTGGAAACAATGGGGAAAAAGATTTACGGAAGTATTAAACACTTACGAATTCTTGTTCAATCCAGATCTTATTGTTATGGGTGGCGGCATAAGCGCAAAATTTGAAAACTATGCGGAATATTTGAAGACCAACACCAAAATCTTGCCAGCCAAACTTGAAAATCTGGCCGGGATAATTGGGGCTGCGATGGCAGCACATGAATCTCAGTCGGGTAGCTAATATTTAGGAAATCAACGCATCATAACCGGGACCGTCTGTAAAAAAGTCCCGGTTATTTTTTATGGATCCAGTTAGATCTACGACTTCACCTTTTCCAAGAGATCGCGTGGCAGGAATGTGGACAAGATCACCTTCATAAGTGTAGGCATCAAAAGGAGAATCGTAACCAGGCGTTCCGACTGGTGCACTGAGAATCTCTCCACCTGAGGCTGCATATGCGCTGGGCACTTCATGAGCGGGAAAGATAGCACCATAGGGGCATTCCGGCACACATGCTCCACAATCGATACAGGTGTTTGGATCGATATAAAACAAAGGCCATTCTGTTTTTGGTGAGCCGGGCACAATACAAGCAACCGGACAGGTTACTACACATCCCGCATCTCTCAGACATAAGTTGGTAATTACATGTGCCATTTTCACTCCAGAGGTAAAATCAATCGCATCATGATATCACAGGTTTATGAGTGTTTTTGATATGGATAATTCTGAAAAGCGAAACGGCACTTTTCTCATCCTGGTTTTGAGTATTGTCTCAGTCTCAACTGCAGCAATACTTATCCGTTTTGCACTGGACAAAGCTACACCTCTCGTTATCGCTGCATATCGCTTAAGTTTCTCAGCCTTGCTGAGTTTGATTTTATTAATGGTTAATAAAAAAAGGCTTCCCTTAAAGATAAATTCCAGCAAGTTAGTTCTGCTCATGTTGTCAGGGGTATTTCTTGCAATTCACTTTGTTGCCTGGATAGCTTCATTACAACTTATCAGCGTCAGCAGTTCGGTTGTTTTGGTCACAACCACTCCTTTATGGGTTGCCATTGTTTCTCCAATCTTGTTAAAAGAGAAGGTAAAACCCACTTTTTTTGTCGGGATGATTTTTGCATTTGCAGGAGGGATCATCATTGCACTCG
>CAYVWM010000051.1:7813-13792 GCA_964455505.1 uncultured Anaerolineaceae bacterium | reverse complement strand
GCTTTTGTTTACCGTTTTGAGTGTTCTGTTTTCTTGTATCTTTAAATCCAGTAGAGCAGTTGGACAAGCGCTCAGTCTTATACCACTATGGTTTATTGCCATCAGCCATATACAAACACGACTCGAAAAAGAAACAGATCATAGAAATGTCAGCGTCTTTTATGCCTTGTTCACCTTTGTTATGCTGTTTTATTTGGGTATTTCTATTACCAGGTTGATCGAATCCGGGATTGTGTCGGTTAATAACCGGGCGGCTTATTTGGTAATTCTGGCGGGTCTGGTTATCCTGGCTGCCAGCTACTTTTTGGTTAGGCTTGGCTGGAGTCATGAAGCAGCAAAGAAGGGTCTTATCGGAGCGTTGATTTTTTTTGGAATTCTTGTACAGGTCCACACTTCATTTGCGATTATTGGCAACAAGAAATACCAGAATGCAATCTTGATGAATGAAAGACCTGTTATTGTTAGCGACGAGACAATACAAAACATCCTGTTGGAATTTGTGCAGCAGGGTGCTATCCACAATGACACAACCTCGGTCGCTTGTATTGATTTGTCACCGTTAGTCTGCGAATGGGTGTTTCGAGATTACAAAGAAGTAAAACAATTGGGCGGTATGAGTGAAACCTTCAGTCCGGATATTTTATTAAGCAGGGTAGGGATTGAACCCACTTCCGTATCTGAATACCGTGGAATGGAAATCTTTCTGTTTTCACAGGCTGATTGGGAAAATATGCCCATATTAAAATTGATCAGTACCATAATCAATTTCGATTTGAACGTTCAAGACCAAGAAGTTTATCTATGGGTAAAAAATGAATTATTCACGGGAGAATCTAAAAATGACCTGTAAGAAAGATCACAAAAGTACACCTCAAACCATCGCTATCGACGGACCAGCTGCTTCAGGAAAAACAACAATAGGAAGTATTTTGGCAGAGGAATTGGGTTATATGTGTTTGGATACCGGCGTTATGTACAGAGCAGTTACCTGGCAAACACTAATAGAGGGGATAGATCCGGCGGATGAAATAGCAGTAACCCAGCTGGCTGAGCGGATTGAGATTGATGTGCAGCCTGCATCAGTCTCCGATGGCAGACAGTATGATGTTTTGATAAACGGAACAGACTGCACATGGGAGATCAGGTTGCCAGAAGTGAATCGTTTCGTCTCGCCGATTTCTGCGTATTCTGGTGTCCGGTCAGCCATGACACTTCAGCAAAGAAAAATTGGGGAGAGGGGCAAAATTGTGATGCTGGGCAGGGATATTGGCACAGTGGTGCTCCCGAACGCAGACTTGAAAATTTATCTGGATGCGTCTGTGACTGTGCGTGCCCAAAGACGGTATGCCGAAGAAATAGCAAGAGGAAACCAGGTGGATCTGGGGGAAATCGTCCAATCGTTGGCAAGACGGGACCAGATTGACTCAAACAGAAAGATTGCTCCTCTGAAAATTGCCGCGGATGCCATATTGATAAACTCGGACAATCTCTCCATACCGGAAGTCGTTTCAGCTATCAAAGCCCATTTATAACTCGAACGGCAAGTGCTTGCATGCTATAATTCAGCCAGTTTTATGAAAATTCACGATTTAGTTGCGACCTATCATTTTTTCCGCCAACTGTCTGAGATAGACCGTACGCCTATTTGGGTCGTAGCCATTATGCTGCTCATCGTTATGGTGTGGGGAGTCAGACAACTTTATAAACCAGGAGTAAAAATTACTCAGTGGGATTATAAATGGCTTGCATTATTGCTCCTGCTTGTTCTGCCAAGCACTCATCTTGGAAGGATTTCCCCGTTTTCTGATGCGATACTGACTTCTACTGGTGCACTGGCAACCCCAATTATTTCCTTTTTTGCAACCGTACCATTTTTAGCAGCTTTGGGATTTGGGGGATTAATTCCTGCAATTACTCTGGCTGTTCTAACCGGTGCACTACAAGCAACAGCTATGGGCGGCGATTGGGTCTTGATTCCAATTTATGTTTGCTTTGTTGTTGTGTTTGGATGGTTTTCGAGCCGTACTGATTGGAAAGACAGTAAAAAACCGGTTCATTTTCCTTGGGTCAACGTACTGCTGGCTTTTGCTTGCCTTGTACCCATTATTTTTTTCCTGCAGTTTGTTATTGCTACAACATATCTGGAGCAGGATTTGATGGCTGTCATTGAACAAAGTCTGGCGATGATCATTACCTTGATACCATCCACTGCATTGAGTGCCGTGGCTTGCCAACTGCTCTCAACTTTTGTTCCAGATACTTGGCAGCCCTTAAAATATATAAAGGAAACCCTAACACACAACCCAATCTCATTTGCCATCGGCCAGATTGAGACTCTTGCCCGGGGGCAATATGATTCGGATATCAACCTGAATCCCCGTTCTCCATCCGAGGAGAATTTTTACCACTCCCTGGAAAATTTGCGCCAGGCATTGCAGCTGCGCAGTGAAGCGCAAACACGTTTGCTTTCCCTTGATCCCTCTTATTACTCGAGGGAGGGTTATGACCTGGTGCTTTCATCAATCTTACGAGCGGCATTAGGCAGAGAAGCCTCATCAGCCCGGCTTATCCTGATTAATCAACTTTCGGAATCGACTCAACCAGCAATGCGTCTCAGAATAGGCCAGGGAGACAAAACCCGTGATTATGCCTATTTGGATGGGATGATTATGGAAAAAGTTGGCCAACAGAATCGTTTAATTCTTACTGATCTGAAAGTTGACCAATATTTTGGTCTTGATCCCAATATGCCATATCCTCAATCCATAGTTGCGTTGAATTTAAAACAGGACAATCAGAGTAAGGGCATTTTATGGGTTGGATTTGAAAAAAATGTCTGGTTCTCGCAGGATGACATTCATTTTTACGAGCAATTGGCATACCGGGCTTCTGCTGTGTTGAATACCAAAGAACAAATCAATCGAGTTCAGTCCGACAAAAATTGGCTGGAAGCAGCGATAAACAGCATGCCTGAGCCTGTTTTTATCCTGGACAACCAGTATAAATTGGTGTTTTTTAATCCCCAGGCTGAAAGTTTGATAGATCAAACATACGCAAACGGTCACGATGGAAAATTTTCATTTTCCCTGCCAGAAATAAAGGCACTCATTCAAAAATCACGCAATGCCGGTGAACCGATCAGCTTGTCTTTTGGAAAAGATCGAGAATACCACTGCAGAGCCTATTCCGTGCACATTGACGATAATACCAATGGAAATTTGCTGGTATTAAAAGACACTTCATCGCTCAAAAAGCTGAATGCCCAAAAAAGCGAATTCTTTACAAACATCAGCCACGATTTGCGGTCACCCTTATCTTTGATGCGAGGATACCTGACTTTACTGCAGAATATTGGTAACCTCAGCGAGGAACAGCAAAAGTACATCAATCGCATCCAGATGAACATAGACAATATGTCCAGGTTGGTCAGCAAGGTGCTCAGCCTTGAATTGCTGGACGAGGATGATCCGGTTAAATACATCACTTTTGATGTTAAAGAACTGATCGATGAAACCATTTCCATGCTGGAACTACAGGCTCAGCAGCGTAAAGTATCCATGCAGACCAATTATTCTGCACTCAAGAACCCAAAGTTGGCAGCCGATCGTGTTCTGATGCAGCAAGCGATATTCAATTTGCTTGAGAATGCAATAAAATTCAGCAATATTGGCGGCGAGGTCTTAGTATCAGTTAATAGAGACCAGAATTGGATGCATTTTTCTGTAACTGATCATGGTAAGGGCATCGCTCCACTCGATCAGCCAAAGCTGTTTACCAGGTTTTTCCATGTTAAAAATGAGGCTGGCTATGATTCGCGCGGACAGGGATTGGGTTTAGCCATTGCCAAGTCGGTGGCAGAAAAGCATGGTGGTAAGATTGAAGTGAATAGCCAATTGGGTGAGGGCAGCACATTCTCTTTGGCGATACCCTTGCGAAAGAAATAGAGAGCATTACGTTACAATTAAGTCGTACGAAAAAAATCTATTATTGTTTTATACCAGGGGCGAAAAATCGTAAGAAAATAATCATTTACCTTGACAAAAGCAAGTTATTAGCCTTATAATGATTGTTTGCATGATTCAACTTTACACGAGACGATGAAAAGACTGGGAAACTATCTCTCAGCGTTTTTTCGTGTCTGGTATTCCTGAAATAAATTTTGGAGGCACGAGTGGAAACTAAAGGAATGAAAGCACTGCGTATCAACCTGGCATCTCCGGAAACGATTCACAGCTGGTCGTATGGAGAAGTTTTAAAACCCGAGACAATCAATTATCGACGATTACGACCTGAGAAAGACGGTCTTTTTTGTGAAGCCATTTTTGGTCCTACCCGTGATTGGCAGTGTTACTGCGGCAAATACAAAAACCCGCGTTACAAAGGTATTGTATGTGATAAATGCGGTGTTGAAGTAACTCGCGCATCCGTCAGACGCGAACGTATGGGGCATATAGACCTGGCTGCCCCCGTCGCCCACATCTGGTATACCCGCCGGATTCCTTCATACCTTGGTTTGTTATTGGATATTTCCCGTAGAAACCTTGACAGGGTTTTGTACTTTGCCCAATACATTGTGACATACGTTGATGAAGATGCCCGACAAAAGGCTCTCAAGCGGTTGGAAGATGAAATCAGTGTTTCAGAACGCGAATTGGTTGAAAAGGTCAATGGGCAAATCGCGGAACATAAAAAGGCACGCGATCGCAATCTTAAGGCTATTGACCTGCAGATTGAAGCCATAAACAGTTCCTACGACGAACAGGTTGCAGATCTATTTGAGCCTGTAATAACTGAAGGCCAGCGTCTGGAACGGGAGCTAAACGAAAAAACAAATAAGTCCGTTCGTAAAGCTATTGTTTTTTCGACTGAAGGCTTCGATGATGAGGTAATTGTTGAAGAAAATCAAGAAGTAACAGCCAAACATATCAGCAAGGTGCAGAAGATCGTCAAAGATCGGATGGAGCTGCTCGAAAAAGACTTGAAAGCAGAAAAGAATCAGAAATTAGAAGAACTCAAGATGCAGAAAGAAACCATTCGCGCTGAAGCGGAAGTGGTCATGGAAGGTATCAGAGCCCAACTTGAGGACCAGGAAGAGTTAACCAAAACAGAAAATGCAAAGAAGCGTGACGATCTGTATGAATTGCAGCCATTTACATTCCTGAGTGAAACCCGCTATCGCGAGTTGAAATCCAGCTGGGGGCAGGTATTTAAAGCAGACATGGGTGCGGAAGCTTTTCACGATATTCTGCACAGGCTGGATCTCGATGCACTTGCAGACGAATTATGGCAGGAAGCCCGCACCACCCGCAGCAAGCAGAAGCGCAAGAAAGCAACAAATCGATTGAAAGTTGTAGAAGCGTTTCGCAGATCAACCAATAAGCCTGAGTGGATGATCCTTACAGTTTTGCCTGTGATTCCTCCCGACTTGCGCCCTATGGTTCAATTGGATGGCGGTCGCTTTGCCACATCTGATCTCAATGATCTCTATCGACGGGTTATCAATCGAAACAACCGGCTCAAGCGCCTTCTGGAACTCGGTGCTCCTGATGTAATTGTGCGAAATGAAAAACGCATGCTCCAGGAAGCGGTTGATTCCCTTATCGACAACTCCCAGCGCGGACGGATGCTTTCAAGACGCGGACGCAGAGAATTACGTTCCCTCAGCGATATGCTGAAGGGCAAGAAAGGTCGTTTCCGCAGAAATTTACTTGGAAAGCGTGTAGATTACTCAGGTCGATCGGTAATCGTTGTAGGACCAAACTTGAAGCTTTATCAATGCGGATTGCCAAAATCCATGGCATTGGAACTCTACCGTCCGTTTGTGATTGCTGGGCTGGATAAGCATGGCTACACTTCCAATATTAAGGGCGCTAAACGCTTTATTGAACGCAACCGCCCTGAGGTCTGGGAAGTATTGGAAGAAGTGATTAAGGACAGACCTGTACTATTGAATCGTGCCCCAACCTTGCACCGGCTTGG
>CAYVWM010000051.1:0-7792 GCA_964455505.1 uncultured Anaerolineaceae bacterium | reverse complement strand
TGAGGGAAGTGCAATTCAGCTACATCCGCTGGTAACCACGGCATTTAATGCTGACTTTGACGGTGACCAGATGGCTGTACATGTGCCGCTGTCCGAAAAGGCTGTCAAAGAAGCAAGAGAATTAATGCTGGCAAGCAAGAACTTGCTCAAACCCGCCAGTGGTGAACCTATCATTTCCCCAGGGAAGGACATGGTACTGGGTGTGTATTACCTGACGATGAATCAGGATACTCCACAAAAGGGTGAAGGCAGAATTTTTGCCACAATTGAAGAAGTAATCCTTGCCTACCAACTTGGTCAACTTGG
The DNA here is from genome assembly GCA_964455505.1 of uncultured Anaerolineaceae bacterium. GTDB lineage: Bacteria > Chloroflexota > Anaerolineae > Anaerolineales > Anaerolineaceae > Mesolinea. The sequence goes on along the minus strand of CAYVWM010000051.1, from coordinate 7,486 downwards.
GCTTCATGCAAAAATTAAATTAAAAACCAAAACATGGTATTCACAGTCTGACGATCGCTTGCTTGCTCCCGAAACCAGGCTTGTTGATACGACCGTAGGCCGGGCGATCTTTAATGACATATTGCCGGAATCCATGCAGTTTATCAATCAGGTACTCGATAAAGGCGGCATCCGCGACCTCATTGCCGAGATTTACGAGATAGCTGGAGAAAAAGAAACGACCAAGGTCGCTGACCTGATAAAGGACATTGGCTTCCGCTATGCCACACAATCGGGTTCCACACTCGCTGTTGCGGATATTACGGTTCCCCCTGAGAAGGTTGACATCATCCAGAATGCGCTCCTAGAGGTGGAACGTGTGCAGAAAGAGTACCGTCGCGGCTACCTGACGGAACAGGAACAAAACGAATTGATCATCGATGTCTGGCAAGAAGCAACCAAAAAAGTGGGTGATGCTGTCAAGGTTCATATGGATCCAAATGGCAACCTGGCTACGATGGCACATTCAGGCGCTACAAAAGGCGGTTTTAGCCCGATCACCCAGTTGGCTGGTATGCGCGGCTTGATGGCTGACCCCTCTGGCCGCATCATTCCGATGCCCATTCGCTCAAATTTCCGAGAAGGTCTGACAGCCCTGGAATACTTTATTTCAACTCATGGTCAAAGAAAAGGTTTGGCAGACACTGCCCTGCGTACTGCAGATGCCGGTTACCTGACCAGGCGTTTAGTGGACGTAGCTCAGGACATGATTGTCAATAATGAGGATTGCCGAACAACTGAAGGTATTTACATTAATGCTACCGACGACATCGCAGGACAATCCTTTGGTGAACGCATTTATGGACGTATCCTTGCAGATCGCGTAATTCATCCAAAAACAGGCGAAGTATTAGCAGAAGCTCAAGAGCCAGTAACCAAAGAATTGGTCAAAACCATTGTTCTCTCAGAGGTCCCCACAGTAAAGGTGCGTTCTCCTTTGACCTGTGAACTGGTGCATGGTGTTTGTGCTAAATGTTACGGGTTCGATCTTGGCAGAGGAAACATGGTTAATTTAGGGTCTGCGGTTGGCATTGTGGCTGCCCAGTCCATTGGCGAACCAGGCACGCAGCTAACCTTGAGAACCTTCCACACCGGTGGTGTTGCTGCTGTAGGCGATATTACAACAGGTCTCCCACGCGTGGAAGAATTGTTTGAAGCAAGAATTGCACCTAAAGGTGAAGCGATTATCAGCCGTATTAAAGGTACTGCCCATCTTGTTCACGCTGAACGCAACCCTGAACAGCGCTGTGTCCGTATAGATTTCAGCGAGATGGTTTCCGATACTTACGATGTTCCGGAAGAATGGGAAATAATGGTTGAAAACGAGGACGACGTTCAGGTTGGAGATGTCTTGGCCAAACATGACGAAGCCTCAATTACTACAACCCATGCGGGCAAAGTTCGCGTTGAAGACAATTTGGTTATTGTTTCATACGAAAACAGGGAAAGCGAAGAATACGACATTCCGCCATCGATTCGAATTATGGTAACTGAGGGACAAAAAGTGGAAGCGGGTGAACCTCTGACTGAGGGATCCTTGAATCCACACACCATATTGCGGATAAAAGGACGTGATGCAACTGAGCTCTACTTATTGAAGGAAATCCAAAATGTGTATCGCACCCAGGGTCAGAACATCAACGACAAGCATTTTGAAGTGATCATCCGAAAGATGCTCAATAAAGTCCAAATCACCCGACCTGGTGACACAGAATACTTGCCCCAGGACCTCGTGGATAGGCTCGAAATTCGAAAAGTCAATGAAGAATTGATTGCCAAGGGCATGCGACCTGCCAGGTTTATCGAAGTCTTGTTGGGAATATCAAAAGCCTCTTTGAACACCGATAGTTTCCTTTCAGCTGCTTCCTTCCAACACACGATAAAGGTACTCGCCGGAGCTGCAATTGCCTCCAAAGAAGACCCGTTATACGGATTGAAGGAGAACGTGATCATCGGGAAGTTGATTCCAGCAGGCACTGGTTTTGAACCTGGAATATTCTCGGGTCAGACATCTGATGGAGAAATGGAAGCATCTGCTGAGGAACTTGAGCAATTGGATATCTTTGAAGGCGATGATTTTGAAGACCTGGACCTCGATCTATTTGAGGATGAGAGTGACCTTGAGGATTTTTCTGATTTGGAAGATTCCCTCGATGACGAAGATTAAACGATAAAAGATACTTGGTATTCAACAAAATCCGGAGAGCAAAAACTCCGGATTTTTTGTGCTATAGTTATGCATTGGTGATTTGGTAATCACTGCAGAAACAATCAAACTGAGGAAGTGGATTATGGTTTCCACAAAAGAAAAGCAAATTAACATCAATACAGAAATGCAGCAATCGTACCTGGATTATGCTATGAGCGTAATCGTATCGCGGGCATTGCCAGATGCAAGGGATGGATTGAAACCGGTACAGCGCCGCATTCTATATGCCATGTACGATATGGGGCTGCGTCCTGATACTCCGCATAAAAAATCTGCACGCATTGTTGGGGAAGTGCTTGGTAAATATCATCCCCATGGTGATTCTGCAGTCTATGAAGCAATGGCGCGCATGGCGCAGGATTTCTCCGAACGCTACATCCTGGTTGATGGACAAGGAAACTTTGGCAGTATCGATGGCGATCCACCGGCTGCGATGCGATATACAGAAGCCCGAATATCCGAGCCGGCTGTCGAAATTCTAAAGCAGTTTGATATGGACACGGTTGACTTTACGGAAAACTTTGATGGCACTTTAAGAGAACCTGTGGTTTTGCCTTCTGCTCTGCCCAATATGCTGATCAACGGCGCTTCTGGCATTGCAGTGGGTATGGCAACCAATATTCCACCGCACAATCTGGGGGAAGTTATTGATGCGCTGGTGTTGATGTTGGAAAACTGGGAGAAAATTGAAGACATCACTGTTGAAGACCTGATGCGCTTTATTAAAGGTCCGGATTTTCCAACAGGCGGCATGATCATCCAGGATGAAACCCGTGAATCTTTAACACAAATCTACGGCAGCGGAAATGGTCTAATCCAGATTCGCGCCAGGACCCGCCTTGAGGAGATGTCCAGAGGGCGGATGCGCATCATTGTGACCGAACTTCCTTACATGGTCAACAAATCGTCCTTGATTGAACGTATAGCAGAAATTGCGCGTGATGGTAGTCTGGAAGGAATTGCTGACCTGCGGGACGAATCGGACAGGCATGGCATGCGCATTGTCATTGAACTAAATAAAAACGCAGATTACGAGAAAATATTGAGCACGCTCTATAAGCGCACGTCTATGCATAGTACTTTTGGGATCAATTTGCTGGCTTTGGTGGACGGCAGCCCCCACAAACTCACGCTCAAGCAAGCTCTCAAGGTTTTTGCAGAGCACCGTCTGGAAGTGATACGACGGCGGAGTATGTATGAGTTAAAGAAAAACGAAGACCGATTGCATATTCTCGAAGCGTTGCGCATTGCCATAAAGAATATTGATGCGGTGATACAGATTATTCGAAAATCGCAGTCGGTTGAAGATGCACGTAAAAACCTGATGAGCAAATTTGGCTTGGACGAGATACAGGCTAATGCCATTCTTGAAATGCCTCTGCGGAGGTTGGCCTCACTCGAAAGAAAAAAGATTGAAGAAGAGTACCAGGAAGTAACTGCAGCCATTAAAAGTTTGAGGGCACTTCTAAAATCTCCTGCGAAAATGCGCCAGGTTGAAATAGACGAGTTGAAACAGCTTAAAGAAAAATACGGCGATCCCCGCCGAACTCAAATTATTCGACTGGGAGAGGGAGAAAAAGCTTCTGAACTTTTTACGCAGACGGATGTCATGCCGCTGATGCATTTCTGGGTAGAAGTTGACGAGCAAGGAAAAATATCCCGTACGTCCACTGATAAACCAAATCGCCTTGGGGGTGAAAATGCGCCCTGGAGTATGATGCGCACCAATTCTCACCAAACGCTATTCCTGGTTACAACAGAGGGAAAATGTGCTGCAATAGATCCTCTCTCAATTCCGGTGCAAAATAACGGTGATGAAAGTATATTGGCACACAAAGTATCTCCATTGGTTGAAAACGATGTATTACAAGGGATTTTTGCTGTTCCGATTGAAAAAAACAGCCTGCCTGAAAGGTTTGTTGTCACCGTGACCCGTCAGGGGATGGTCAAACGTTCCAGTGTTTCCGAATTACCTGGAGCTTCGGCATCAAGCTTTACTCTGGCAAAGGTGAACGAGGGAGACGAATTATTCAGGGCGTTGTTGACTAATGGGGAGCAAGATCTGTTGATTAGCACTGCAAACGGAATGAGCATCCGTTTTAGCGAAAGCGAAGTGCGCAACATGGGGTTAGTTGCAGCGGGTGTCAATGGCATCAAACTAAGAGAGGGTGATTATGTAGTAGGGGTGAACATCCTGGACCCAAAGGATGAGGTTGCCCTGATAACCCGAAAAGGCGTTGCCAAGCGCATGGACGCTGGGCAATATCCCTTACAAGGCCGCTATGGGCAGGGTGTTATCAGTTGGAAATTGTCTAAGGATGACAATGTGGTTGTTCAGCTTACCGGTAAATTGACGGATAAAGGAATTTGCCACTTTCGGAAGATTGCAAGCAAAGTGTTTACTATCACTAACGCACCGAGCCGAACACGACTTGCAAACGGGCAGACCTTGTTTAGCCTGAAGCCCAATGATGAACTGATTGGTTTTACGCCCCTGGAAGATTACTCCGAGTATTGGAATAATTGACTGGCTGATTTTCTGAATTAGCCTGGTGTTTGCAAATTGCCAACCAGGTCCAATTCAGGGGCAATAGCACGCATTGCCAGGATAACATTTGAAACATGCTCCCATAGATCAATACCGAACTCCCTGGCGCCAGCTTCCATCATTGATCGGTCTGCACCTGCAGCAAAAGCCTTGTCTTTCCACTTTTTCTTGACAGACTTTGCTTCCAAATCGTAAAGAGATCGAGATGGACGCACAAGCGCTACAGCTGTGATTAAACCGGTAATTTCATCACAAGCAAAAAGCGCTTTTTCCATGAGAGTTTCGCGGGGATAACCGCTGTGATCAGCATGGGTCAGGATGGCATGGATAATCTCGTCGGATACCCCATTTTCTCTCAGTATCGGAGCGCCTGCGATGGGGTGCTCCTCAATTGAGGGATGTATTTCCCAATCAAAATCGTGCAATAGGCCTGCGATTCCCCAGGTTTCTTCGTCCTGATCGAGTTTTTTTGCATAATAACGCATTGCTGCTTCAACGCTGAGCATGTGTCTTACCAAACTCTCATTTTTTACATACTTGCATACCAGATTCAACGCTTCTTCACGATTCATTAATACCTCTTAATAACTAAATATTGGTTCAGGCTCGCCCAATACTGGTAGTGGTTTGGTGATAAACACTTCCCAAGCAGCAGCCATTGTAGCGAAAACCTCGCGAAAATTCCAGAACAGATAGCGCTCGCGGATGTATCGGGATTGTTCTACTGCAACCCCTTCTGCGTTGAGGCCTAATTGTCTGCATAGAAATACAGCCCGGGGCAGATGGTATGCCTGGGTAACGATGTAGGCATCATCAAGATAGAAGATAGCTTTTGCCCGGTAACAGGTTTCGTAGGTGCTCCTGCCAGCATAATCAAGGACGAGATCTGAATCTGGAACACCATGGCTTAATGCGTATTGACGCATAGCTTCTGGTTCGTTGTAATATTCAAAACGATTATCGCCGCTCAACAGGATTTTTTGTACCTTCCCCGCTTTATAAAGATTTATTGCAGTGTCAACTCGATCTTTAAGTGGGTTGGAAGGGGTTCCATCTGCGTTTAAACCAGCCCCAGGCACAATAACTGCGGATTTTATCGTTGCCTCGTTAAAATTAATAATTTGATTTTTTGTGGCAATAATGAAAGCAATTCTGACGGTGCCAAGTAACAAAAAGCCTAAAAATATTGTGATCAACACAAATTGCAAAAATCTCTTGATCATTTGGGCTGGTTGTTGGAATTTAATATATTGGGCAATCTGACATCCTGAATACTCAGCAAATTCCGCAATTCCTCATAAGCGCTGTCCTGGATAGGTTCTAACGCTTCAATAGCGTACTGATTGGTATCGGTCAGGACAAGTTTTCCTGTATCGGTACGGCTGTATTGCAGCAGAAAGTCCGTCAACTGATTTATTAACGGCAATGGCAGGTCAGGTGAAATTGAAAAGTTCAAGCTTGGAATGATGGGTGGGGAGACCCATAGAACTGGCAAGCGGGACATAACATCTGGGAGATCGGTAATTACCTCTGAAGAGGAGCGCGGATCACCGGAGATAGCATAGGTTGCACTGAAGCTGCACACGCCTTTGATGTATAAAGCTCGCAGACTTGCACTGTAGGAGTAAGTCTGGATAGGTTCTTGAACCTGAATATTGGCTTGTTCCAGATAACCAAGCGGCAACCAATAGCCTGCCAGTGAGTTTTCAGACGTTAGGCAGGGGCGCAAACCTGCAAGCTGCGAAAGGGCAGTGGCTGCACTGGCTGTGCTCTGATTGTTTCCTACATCGAAATACAACTTGAAATTGGAATCCTGATGGCCAATAAATTGGATGCCATACGCGGTAATACCCAGATGATTAGCTACCAGTTGTGCAGTTACCAACTCCTTTTCTGAAGCCAACAAGTATTCTACAGGTTGAAGCCAAACAAGGTGAACCAACTTTTTTTGTAATTCAGTTTCCAAATCGAGGTAAGTAGGAAAAATGGTATGTGTCACCTCAATCGCCAGTGCCTCTGAGAGCAAATCAGAGAGCGTCTGGAGCGCGGTCATCTGAGACTGAGAAGGATTTGGACTGATAACGCCAATCACCAGTGGATTTGCTGAACTGCCCAATGGAGGCGGTGTGGGCGTAATTGTGGGCATTGGGGTGACTGTTGGCAAAAATGGACTGGGTGTTCCCTGTTGTGAGACGAGTGTGGGACGTGGTGCGGTAACCATCGAACATGCAGATACCATCAGGATTGAGAGCAATAATAACCAAGGAAAGCCGTTTTTCTGTGATCTCAGCATGCTACGATTTTACCGTATTATTCATAATCTCCTCTCTTTCAGATACCTGAGCAAACCTTATGCTACAATCAGGATGCATTTTCATGGAGGTTCAGATGGAACTTAAAACAGTCAGCATAGAAAATCCAAATCAGTACAATTTTATTTTTGGACAGTCGCATTTCATAAAAACTGTGGAAGACATTCACGAAGCGATGGTTAATAGTGTTCCAGGTATACAATTCGGGGTTGCATTTTGTGAAGCATCTGAACCGCGATTGGTGCGCAAAAGTGGAACCAACCAGGAGATGATTGACCTGGCGTGCCGGAATGCGCTTGCGGTCGGATGTGGTCACAGTTTTTTTGTGTTCCTTAATCAGGGTTATTTTCCAATCAATGTACTCCAGGCTATAAAACG